>JBEBGB010000474.1:0-4251 GCA_040081675.1 Vicinamibacterales bacterium | reverse complement strand
CTGGGGCTGCTTGCCGAGGCGGCCTTGGCCGCCGACCTTGACCGAGGCACGGCTGGAGACCGCTATCAGGTCGTGCTGCACGTCGAGGCGAGTCGGTCTGCGAGCGATACGCCTGCACTCGGACACGTAACGCTCGCCGATGGCCTCGAACCGCGTGGCGTCGAAGGGACACTCGAACTTGCCGATGGCGCGACCCACGTTTCGGCGGAAACGTCGCGGCGTTTAGCGTGTGACGCATCGCTGGTGGTGATGCGCCACGATGCCGACGAAGATGTGCTCGATGTGGGGCGGAAGACCCGCACGATTCCGATGGGCATGCGTCGCGCTCTGCTCGCGCGTGACACGCGTTGCCGGTTTCCGGGCTGCTCCTCGCGCCGCTGCGACGCCCATCATCTCCAGCACTGGGTTGATGGCGGTAAGACCTGTCTCGAGAACCTGGTGTTGCTGTGCCGACGTCACCATCGCGCGGTACACGAGGGCGGCTTCACGCTGACGCCGCATCCCGACGGTTCGCTGATCGTTCATCGTCCCGAAGGGAGGCCACTGGAGGTTGCTCCAGTCCTGCCGTCTTGGGATCGCGAGCCGGCCCTCCACGTCGCAGACGAACCCGCGCAGGCCTCCGGGCACCCGCTTCTCCCCGTGACCGCGCGCCTCGCGTCGGCAGGCATCATGATCACTGCGCGCAGCGTCGCTGTGTGGGACGGCACGCCGCTCGACGTGGTATGGGCGATGGATGTGCTCAGAGGAATGTCAGGCAGGCCGGGAAGGGGAGAGTCAGGTTGGACCGTTCCTGGTCAGTGAACTCATGGAAGGCGAGGGCCTCCCTCATCGACTCGACGTCCTACCAGCGAGACGCAGCACCCGCGAGTCGCCTGCGTTGCCTTCTTCGCGGCAGGAACGCTCGAGAAGAGTCCCGCTCAGCGGTCGCTGCCGCTTCACTTCCTGCGTGTCTCCACAGGGAGCCGCGCAACATCAATGACCGCCAGGTTCTTCGAGCCGAAGTTCGTGAGAAAGAGGGTCTTCTTGTCATCGGTCATCGACAACTCGCGCGGAAAGAGTCCAGCCGGCACCGAGCCGATGACCGCAGCGTCGCCGCTCACGATTTGCGTGGCGTCGACGATGGTGAGCGACTGGTTCGTGGTGCCGCTGCCGAAGCGATTCGAGTTGGTCACCGCAAGTCGCGCTCCGGCGTTGAACACCGCGATGCCAACGGGCGCGGCGCCCACCGACACTCGTCCGATCCGTGCGTGAGCCGGGTCAGACAGAAGCTTCCCGGTATCGAACGCCAGGAGAGCATTGTCGGTCCGAGCACTGACGTACGCGACGTCACCGCGCGGAGAAGTCACCAGCCGCACGGGGTTGCATCCGGCGGCTACCGCCCCAACGACAGCATTGGCGGGATCATGCGTCGCACGCGACACGTCAATGACGAGGATAGCTCCCTCCGGGTAGTCGGGTGGCTGCCGTGCGGCATCCGTTCCTGGTGGATGGCACACGGACGGCCAACCGTACGCGTCAGGCGCGACCTGACTGGTCGTGTAGAGAAGTTGGTGATCCGTCGAGAAGGTGAGCGCGATCGGCGCGCGTCCAACGGGGATTTGTCCGATGACGGCGTCCGAGTGGAACCCAGTGGCGCGGGCCTTCTGCAGGTCCACGACACTAATAGAGCGTATCGACTCGTCGCTCAGGAACAGCCACCGGTCATCGAACGAGACGTTGGCGTAAACGCGGCCCGCCAGAGGTGCGTCGTTCAGATATCCGAGAACTGCGTCGGAATGGCCTGCAATCAGACCCGCGGAATCGATGAACGCTACTCGGTCGTCGCTAGCCACAATCAAGAGTTCGGCGTCGTGTGTCAACGTCATGCCGTAGGGACTGCCCTCGAGCTGAATCACACGGGTGAGTGCAGGCGCTCCGCCTGTCCGGCGGACAACCGCTACACCTCCGGCCGGCGCACCGGGTTCGGCGGGCCTGCGTGGATCACCAGGCTCTACGGGGCCCGCAAGAGACACGAACACGTGGCAGCCATCCGATGTGGGTATCGCCTGAAAAGGGCGCCCAGGTAGGTCGACAATCGACACAGGCTGCGCTGCCTGCTCGGCGCAACTTATCGGCTCTATCGGTTCCCGGGAAACCGAGGAACCTCCACAGGCGGCGGCCAGGGCAGCGACCAAGATCGCGCTGACGACCGCGTGCTGGCGGCTTCTCCCATATCTCATAGCCTATGGCTGTCGTGACCCGTGTCCACCGTTCGTGTCCGTGCCCTCCGTGTTAGTGCCTTTGCTGCGCTGCTCAGGTTCGGGCGCGCGATGGAGGAGGCCCCTCGGCGCGCTCGGGAGCTGCGGCCGGCGCGATCGGGAGCGGCCGCCCGTCCCTATACAGGTTCCACGTCCGCATGACGACGTCGCTGATGAGATCGAGGAATGCGGGGTCGTCATTGACGGCTTCTGCGCGCGTCATCGGAAGGCCAATCCTTCGACAAAGCTGCGCAGCTTCCTGGTCCAGGTCGTACAGCACTTCGATGTGATCGCACACGAAGCCGATGGGGCAGAGAACCACTGCTTCGAGTCCGCGCGCGTGTTCCTCTTCGAGGTACTGGCACACATCAGGACCAAGCCATGGGTCTTCAGGCCGTCCGCTCCGGCTTTGATAGACGAGCACCCAGTCGGTTCGCCCCAGGCGTTCGGCGACGCGTCGCGCTGACTGCTGCAGCTGCGTCTGGTAGCGTGCGACGCCCGACATCGACTCGGGGATGCTGTGCGCCGTGAACACGAGCCGTGCGCGTGCCCCAAGGCCCTCTGGCAGCGCGTCGAAGGCAGTCTGCACGTGGCGTGCGTTTGCATCGATCAAGCCTTCGTGCTCGTGCCAGTCCTCGACGTAGGTCACCTCGACATCAGGCAACCCATGCGTGGCCAACTCTGCGCGAGCGTCGACGACATTCTGCCTGTACTGCGTGCAGCTCGAGTACGAGCGGTGAGCGGCGCAGATGAATCCAATCGCTCGGCGAACGCCGGCGCCTGACATTTCGCGCATCGTGTCCGCCAGCAGCGGATGCCAGTTGCGCATGCCCACGAACACAGGCACCGACAGGCCCGCAGCGGCCAGCCGTGCCGTCAGGCCATCGGCCTGCCGCATCGTGATGGCGCTGAGCGGAGAGACTCCGCCGAATGCCTCGTAGTGATGCACAACCTCTTCGAGTCGTGCCGGAGCGATCCGTCGTCCGCGCAGGACGTTGGCGAGAAAGGGTCGAATGTCGGCGAGGCCTTCGGGTCCACCGAAAGAAACCATCAGGACGGCGTCGAAGGGAGCAGGCGAGCGCATGGTGGCCTCAATGGTAGGCCACCCGTGGCCGAGGGAGCTACACTGTCGATCGTTGTGTGAGGAGGCTCAGATGAGTGGAACGACTCGCTGCTCGAACAAGTTGACGCTGATCGCCGCTGCCTTCGCGCTGACGACGGCGCTCGTGTGGCCCATCTCAGCCCAGGCGCCGGACGCCGCGGCGCACAAGGCGTGGATGAACGACTCATCCGACGCGCAGGAAGACTATCGATTTGCTGTGTCGGAGAAGGATCAGAAGGCCGCTGTCGAAGCGCTCGGCAAACTCGAAGCGCTCATGGCGAAGACCGAGGAGTACTGGACGGCGAAACAGGCGGCCGACGGCGTGAAGCTGGCGAAGGAGTCGCGAGCATTCGCTGCCCAGGCGCAGACGGCAGCCAAGCGCGGCGACACGGCTGCTGCCGGACAGAGTTTCGACAAGATGGGCGCCTCCTGCAACACCTGTCACGACCTGCACCTCGAGAAGCGCTGACATGCCGCGCTGACGTGTCTGCTCGATGGAGCGCATCGGATCGGCGCGTGAACGCTCCTTTGGTATGCTGCCCGCTGTGACGACATTCCCCTCGCCAGGAGCGCAACGAGCGAAATGGCCGCTGTCGTTCCGCATTCAGGTCGCCCTGAGCGTGCTGGCGCTTCTCGCCATCAGCGCGTTCCCTGTCGCGCATTCGTTGAGGCAACGGGCACCGGCGGTCGCGGGTGATCATGCGCAGCTGTACGACTTGCAGCGCGACGAAGCCCTGGGCGGTCACACACTCGCACGACACATTGGCAGAACGGATGACGAGCTCGCCGAAAGGCTCCGGCGCGAGCCGAATATCTCGGCGGCGTCGACCTACTCCGACATGATGGCTGCGCGTCGAAGCGTTTCTCTTGCGATCGAACAGTCGCGGGCTCGCATCGACAGCTGGACCTCAC
>JBEBGB010000473.1:0-4256 GCA_040081675.1 Vicinamibacterales bacterium | reverse complement strand
GACGAGCGGACGTTCTACCACGGCGGGTCGCGCCTGTTTCAGTTCGATCAAACCGGCAAGTTCGTAAAGGAGATCGGACAGGGCGTGTATGCGGTCAACTTTGCCCAGCAGGTGCGGGTGGATCCGCAGGACAACATCTGGATCGTCGACGCTGGGTCGAACCAGGTCGTCAAGTTCGACGCCGACGGACGTTTCCTGATGGTGCTCGGACGAAAGCCCGAGAACATCCCGCTTCGCCCAGGGCCAGGCATGCCGGCGAGCGCGGCCGACGCGGCGTTTGCCGCCGCACGCGGGGCGGCGCCTGAGGCCGGCCGCGGTGGCGGAGGTGGAGGTGGAGGACGGGGCGGCGGCGTCCCCGGTGCAGGCCCTAACGGCGACAACTTCAATCGGCCCTCGGATGTCACCTGGGACCGTGCGGGTAACGTCTATGTCGCCGACGGGTTCGGCACCAACAACCGCATCGCGAAGTTCACGAAAGACGGCGATTTCATCAAGACGTGGGGCCATACGGGTGCAGGGCAGGGCCAATTCAATGGGATTCGGGGAATGGTGATCGATGCCGCCGGCAACATCTATGTCGCCGACGCCGGCAACAAGCGCATCCAGGTCTTCGACGGCGAGGGCACATTCAAGTCGCAGATTGGCAACATCGGCACTCCTCAGGCGATCTGCATGTCCGGTGGCGCGACGCAGTACCTCTACAGCTCGAACTCGAACGACTCCGAGAGCATGGAGAACGGCGAAATCTACAAGGTGCAGTTGGGTGGACAGGTCGTCGGCAGGTTTGGTAAGGCCGGCAAGATGGCGAGAGAGTTTGGAATGGTCAACGCGCTCGATTGCCGGACGGAAAACGACCTGTGGGTGGGCGAGGTGTGGAACTGGCGCGCGCAGAAGGTCACGCTGAAGAAGTAGGTCCGTCAGATTCAGCGACGCCGTTGGCTCATGGGCCGACCTTCGGGTCGGCCCACGAGCGACCGATCCAACCAGTTGCTCGAGTGAAAAATTCCTCCGCTCGTTAGTCACTTCTCCTCGTTGTCGGACGGGTCAGGGCGTATCCTCTCGCTAAATACCACCGCAAAGCCTGTTTCCCCGTGTGGGCGGATTGTGCGTCGGCGACTCTGGTCGCCAGGCGCAGGAGGTCGATATGGTTCGAATTTGCCGAAGGGCTCTTGTCGGGCTGATGGTGCTTCTGGCGGCCGCGCCCTCGGCCTTTGCCCAGGGCGGACGCGCGGAAATCGGTGGCACTGTCGTGGACATCGGCAAGGCGGTTCTACCGGGCGTGAGTGTCACCGCGACCAACGAAGGCACCGGTCTCGAACGCTCGACCGTGACGACCGGGGAGGGCAGGTTCATCATCCCGTCGCTGCTGCCCGGCACATACACCATCACCGCAGAACTCTCGGGGTTTCAGACCTTGAAGCAAACCGGGTTGCTGGTGAACGTCGGACAAGAGCTCAGTTTGAATCTGACGCTCCAGATCGCGGGCCTGGCCGAGACACTCACCGTGACGGGACAGACGCCGCTGGTCGAGTCGACATCCAGCCGAATTGGCACCAACGTGTCGAGCACGGATATTGACGGGCTGCCGAGTGCAAACCGCAGCCAGTTCAGCCTCATGCAGACCATCCCCGGGCTCGTGCCGGTGCTGCAGGTGGGATCGTTTGAAGGCGGACAGTTCAGCGCCAACGGTCAGGCGACCACCAACAACCTGTTCCTCGTCGACGGACAGAGCGACAACGACTCGCGTCGAGGCGGTTCGCAGGGCACGCAGGCGCGGGTATCGCTCGACTCGATGGCCGAGTATCAAGTGCAGACGCACCAGTACGGCGCCGAGTACGGCGGCTCGACGGGCGTCGTTGTGAACAGCGTGACGAAAAGCGGCACCAACAAACTGTCGGGCCGCGTGTTCGAGTACTTCCAGAGCAACAAGCTTCAGGCGACCAACTACTTCCTGAAGCAGAGGGGCGAGTCGAATCCAGATTCGGGCAGCAACGTCTACGGCGGCAGCATTGGCGGCCCGATCGTGACGAACAAGCTGTTCTACTTCTTCAACTACGAGGGAACGAGAAACAAATCCGCGGCGAACCTGGTCTTTCCGGCCGCCGCCGCGCCGCTGGCCGTGTCCTACTCGACGACGACCTTCTTTCATGGGCCGAACACGTTCGCGCGGCTCGACTACCACCTGAATGGGAACAATCAGCTCAGCTTCCGCTGGACGCGCGAGGCGGTCATTACCGAGCGCGATTCCATCGAGGGCGACCTGGCCATCCTCAGCGCGGCCCGGCATGAGAACGATTCGGGCGACCAGGTGTTCAGCGGTTCATGGACGTCGGTGTTGAACAATCGGGCGACCAACGAGCTGAAGTTCGGGCACGTGCGCGAGAACCTGCTCCAGGGCCCTGGGCAGTTGTTCGACGACAACTGGGGGTTCATCGGGTTTGCGGGCAAGGACCCCTTCGACGTCGGACAGCGAAACAACCACCCGGGCTACGTGGCCGGCGTGTGGAATAGCTATGCTCAGGACCTGATCCGCGACATCAACGTCGACGACCAGCTCACGTGGATCGCGTCGGGTCCAGGCGGCGAGCACTCGCTCAAGATCGGTGGCGGATACAGCCGTAACGCCGCCCTGCCACAAGGCACGGCGACGAACTTCACGGGTCTCTATACTTTTCCGACCGACGCCCCCTTCAATGCGGCCGACCCAAGGACCTATCCGTTCCGCTTCGGGATCAGCATGGGACAGTACGACTTCACACAGGTCGACAAGCGCTTCGGCGGCTATATTTCCGACAAGTGGCAGGTCGCCAAGAACTTGACGTTGAATGTCGGCGTGCGTTACGACTGGCAGGACTTGACCAGGAACACCAAGGACGCGTTCGGCCCGCGCTTCGGTGTCGCGTACGACGTCCTCGGAGATGGCAAGACCCTCGTCCGCGGAGGGATCGGCAAGGTGTATCAGTACCAGCAGCTCGCAGTGCTCCAGACGCTCATGCAACGGTCGGTCATCGCTCCGACTCGGGCCTACGACACCGGCCAGGTGACATCGCCCGCTACAACGGGAACATTCCCCGTGGGGGGCAATGCAAACGACACCGCCTGTTTGAACCCGGTTGCCGGACCGACTGCCGGCGTGGCCGTTATCAGCCCGGCGTGCCGTGCGTTCCTCCTCACCCAACGCAGCGCCGTGCTTGCCGGCGGGGTCGTCAACAACACGACAACGGGACCCCTTGTCGACGGAGATCGGCGGATGGCGTACACCTGGTCCTACAGCTTCGGCGTCAAGCGTGAGCTGGCGAACAATATGGCAGCCTCGATTGACTACGTCGGCAACGAGGGCCGCAACAACACCGGGATTATCGACATCAACGAAGGGCCGCTGAACGCCGCCGGCCGGGTCACGCGGCGTGGAGTGAGTCTGTTCGACCCAAGCGGCGCGCTGGTGCCAGCAGATGCGCGAGGCACCACTTTCGCGCAGTTCAATCAGAACCAGACCGCCGAGCTCGGGTCCGCACTCAATACCAGCTTCAAGTCCCTCGAGATCGACCTCGAGAAGCGGTTCTCGAACAGATGGTCGGCGCGCGCCAGCTACACGCTCGCGAAGTGCTTCGACGTCGGATCGATCATCGTGGACAGCAATCCCAGGCTCGACTACGGCCCCTGCGATCGGGACAACAGGCACGCCTTCTCGTCGAGCGCCAACTTCGACCTCGGGAAGGGGTTCGGCACCGGGTTCGTGTTCCGCTCGTACTCGGGCTATCCGGTCAACGAAACGACTGGCGTCGACTCGAACGGGGACGGGACGACCAACGATCGCCCGACGAAAGGGCTGGACGACCTGGTGGCTACGTTGCCTTCCGGGCGAAGCGGGGCGATCGTCTCGGCGCTCGATTCGCGAGGCGTGGCCATTCGCAACGGACTGGCAGGCGAGCGCAAGACCATCCTCGACGGACGCTTCCAGTACGTGCACCGTATCGGCCGGTACCAGGCGGGGCTGTTCCTGGAGCTCTACAATCTGATGAATCAGACCAACTTCGGCAACCCTACCGGCGCCAGGAACAACGCCAACTTCCTGAAGACGATTGCCGCGGACAGTCCGCGAACGGCGCAGCTCGGGGTCCGACTGGTCTTCTAGGCAGACCACCGCGGCAGGCCCTATAAAGAGACTTGGAGGTCTGCTGGTCCAAAGGCTCTACCACGGAGGTCACGGAGTTCTACACGGAGGTCACGGCTCCTTTGAGCAAGAACCGTGGACT
>JBEBGB010000472.1:0-4258 GCA_040081675.1 Vicinamibacterales bacterium | reverse complement strand
GACGCTGTGCAGGTGGCGTCAGCTCTCTTGAGGAACGGTCCCGCGTATCTGCAACAAATGAGCGACGAGCTACGACGCTGGATGGAGAGCCAGGAGATCACGTCGGTCAGCGCATACCGAGGCAGGTTGAGTCTGCAGCAGACAAATGCAGCGAGCGCCTATGAACGCGCCAACTACATTCGAACGCTGCACCAATGGAAGTGGTCATGAACACCTCTGTTGAGGCCCCGCGTGATCGGTGGATGCAAGAGCGGACTTCAGTTTCGGGTGGCGTCGTCCTTCGTGCTTCGTTCTTCGTTCGTGGTCCGCTAGAATCTGGCTCTTCGATCACATGGGCGTCAGAGACTTCGATCCCGCGAACGCGAGCGACCGCATGCTGGCCGCCATCGTCGAATCGTCTGACGATGCCATCATCGGTAAGACACTCGAGGGTGTGATCGTCACGTGGAATGCGGCGGCCGAGCGGCTGTACGGATATCGCGCCGACGAAGTCCAGGGTCGGTCCATCGACCTTCTGGTTCCACCTTCTCAGTCGGATCAGCTGCGAGGGATTCTCCAATCCGTTTCCGAAGGTCGGCGCATCGACCACCTCGAGACCATTCGCCGTGCGAAGGATGGTCGCTTGCTCGATATTGTCCTCACGGTCTCTCCCATTCGCGACTTGACCGGGCATGTGATTGGCGCGGCGACGATCGCGCGCGACCTGACCGAACGTAATCGGCGTGAGAAGGCCCTTCTGGCGAGCGAGGCACGGTGGCGGTCGGTGATCGAATCAGCGGTCGACGCCATCATTCTCATCGACTCTCGAGGATGCGTGGAGGCGTTCAATAGCTCAGCCGAGCGACTGTTCGGGTATCGCGAGGCAGAGATCGTCGGTCAGAACGTCAGCTGTCTGATGCCGCAGCCAGATCGCGATCGGCATGACGGCTATCTCGAGCGGTATCTCAGAACCGGGGAGCAGCAGATCATCGGCGTTGGCCGCGAAGTGGTAGCCATGAGACGCAACGGCACGACCTTTCCGGCGCAACTGTCTGTCGGTGAAATGGTCGTGAACGGGGAGCGGAAGTTCACGGGCATCGTCCACGATCTCACCAGCCGCGTTCGCATCGAAGCGCAGTTGCGCGAGCAGACGACCATGGCGCGGCTTGGTGAAATGGCGGCCGTCGTGGCGCACGAAGTGAAGAACCCCCTCGCAGGCATTCGAGGGGCGGTGCAGGTGCTGGGCAGTCGCATGGCTCCCGAGAGCAAAGAAGCCTCGGTGGCGCACCAGATCGTCGCCCGAATCGACGGCTTGAACGACTTCGTCAACGACCTGCTGCTGTTGTCCCGGCCAGCCACGCCACATCCCACGCGGCTCGATCTTGCTGATGTTGTGACCAGCACTGTGGCCATCTTCGCGCAGGATCAGTCCATGTCCGGTGTCCACATCGAGACCGGTGGCTCTGCGCCACCCGTCATGGCGGACGCCGAGCTGCTGAAGATCGTCATCGCCAACCTGATCGTCAACGGCGCGCAGGCGATGGAGCGACGAGGCTCGGTTCATGTCACGCTGCGGGGCGACGGCAACTATGCGGAACTGATCGTGCGCGACGCTGGCCCCGGAATTCCCGCCGCGGCCCGCGCCAATCTGTTCACCCCGTTCTACACGACGAAATCTCGGGGAACGGGGCTCGGGCTGGCGACCGCCAAGCGGCTGGTCGAGGCGCACCACGGCTCCATAGAGCTGACATGTCCCGAGGACGGCGGCACCATGGTCACGATCCGGCTCCCTATCGCACCCTAGCGGGTCAGGCAGCCTCGCTGGATATACTCACACTGATGCGCGCCACGATTCTTGTCGTAGACGATGAAGAGCTGATTCGATGGTCGTTGACCTCCCGGCTCGAGGACGAGGGCTATCGGGTCCTGAACGCTGAAAATGCTCGCCAGGCCATCGAGCGCCTGAGCGAGGGCGTGGACTTGGTGCTCCTCGACTACAAGTTGCCAGACGGCGACGGCGTCAGCGTGCTGAAGCAGGTCAAGGCGTACGATGCCGACATCCTGGTCATCATGCTGACGGCGCACTCGAGCGTTCAACTTGCCGTGGAAGCGATGAAGGAGGGCGCGCACCACTACGCCAACAAGCCGTTCAATCTCGACGAAATCGCGCTGTTCGTCCAGAAGGCACTCGAGACGACACAGCTCAGGCGCGAGGTGCGTGCGCTTCGCACGTCACAGGGACGACCCTTCAGCCTGGAACGCATCGTCGGCACCAGCGACTCGATGGTGGCGTTGCGTGCGTTGATCAAGAGGGTCGCAGTGAGTCCTGCGTCGACGGTCCTCTTGACCGGAGAGAGTGGCACCGGCAAGGACCTGGCGGCAAAGGTGCTCCATTTTGCCAGCGACCGCGCGCTCAAGCCTTTCATGAACATCACCTGTTCGGCGCTGCCCGAGCAGTTACTCGAATCTGAATTGTTTGGACACGAGCGCGGTGCCTTCACTGGCGCCGACCGTCAGAAGCGTGGACTGTTCGAGTCGGCGGACGGTGGCACGCTCTTTCTCGACGAAATCGGTGAAATGGCGCCGATGCTTCAGGCCAAGCTGCTGCGGTTTCTCGAGGAAAAGGCCTTTCGCCGTGTTGGTGGCTCGGCCGATATCAAGGTGGATGTCCGTGTTGTTGCGGCGACGAATCGGAACTTGAAGGACGAGATCAAGCAAGGGCGCTTTCGGGAAGACCTGTTTTATCGGCTGGATGTCGTTCCAATCGGTTTGCCGGCGCTGCGGGAGCGGGCGTCGGACATTCCGGCGCTCCTCAACTTCTACCTGGATATCTTCAACACGGAGTTTCGCAAGCATGTGCAGGGCGTCTCGCCTGACGCGCTCGCGAAGCTCCAGGCGTACCAATGGCCAGGGAACATCCGTGAACTGCGCAACGCGGTGGAACGGGCCATGTTGCTCGGCGATTCGAACACGCTGACGACGGACGATTTCCCGATGCTTGGCGAGGCGCAGGCGCCGCTCACGGAAGCCGTGCCACTACCACCCAACGGCGTCGACATCGAGCAGTTGGAGCGGTCGCTTGTCGTGCAAGCCTTGGGGCGCAGCGGGTGGAATCAGACCCGCGCCGCGGCCTTGCTCGGCCTGAACCGCGACCAAATCCGCTACCGCATCGAAAAATTCAAGCTCGAACGTCCGCAGTCGTAGCACTCCCTTCGTAAATCGCCAGCCGGCGATGTGGAGCGACTCTTGAATTAGGTTTTCCCAGGTCGCGCGGCCACGATGCCCGCTTCAGCAGCGGATCGTCGGAATTGGCCTGGCGACAGGGGGATGAACCACCATGTCCGCAGAAGTGCCTGCGCTTCACATTCTCATCGTCGAGGACGAACCCCTGATCCGCTGGGCCATGGCCGAGACGCTGTCGAACAGTGGCCATCTGGTGGCAGAGGCAGGCAACGCGCGTCAGGCTATTGAGCAGATGGACCTCGGAGACCGCCCTGACGTCGTGTTCCTCGACTTTCGACTGCCGGATTCCGACGACTTGAGGCTGCTGGCCGCGATCAAACAACGGGCGCCAGAATGCGCGGTTGTGATGATGACGGCATTCGCCACACCTGAAATGATCCACGATGCCGAAGCTCTTGGCGCGGCGTGCGTGGTCGGCAAGCCGCTCGAGATGACGGAGTTGCCACGGCTTGCGTGTGAGAGCAGTCCACTGTGCACGGCGGCGAGCCGCTGATTCTTTCCCGGCGCTGCGGAAAAACACGGTCACGTCCGCGGCGACGTACCTCGAGTGTCCGGGAATGGCTTCTGCCAGGGGGGCATGGTTGTTGAACCCACCCGGACGGAGTGAGGAGTCATGACTGCCATCAGGAACGTTCTTGTCGCCACGGATTTCAGCGATTCGGCCGCGGCCGCGCTGCAATACGGACGGGAACTCGCGCGCACCTGTCAGGCACGTCTGCACGTGATGCACGTCGTGGACGACATTCGCTGGCGGTCGCTCGACATGACGCCTGCACTGACGGCGAGCGTGCAGGAGAGTCTCGTAGCGGAGGCCGAGTCCCAACTCCAGGCGCTGGTTACCAGCGAGGATCGCACGCGGTTACATGCCGTCGAGGTCGTGCAGACGGCCGCCGCCCCGGCAGAAGCGCTCATCGAGTACGCCGTGGCGACCGCGATCGACATCATCGTGGTCGGCACGCGCGGACGCAGCGGAATACCGCGCGTGTTGCTTGGCAGTGTTGCCGAGCGCGTGGTCCGACTGGCGCCGTGCCCGGTT
>JBEBGB010001365.1:0-1005 GCA_040081675.1 Vicinamibacterales bacterium | reverse complement strand
CCCTGCAGGAAAATGCCGAGGGCGGTCATCACGACCGCGACACTGAGGGCCTCGAGAATTCGTCGCCTCATCTGCTCTCTCCTCTCACCGGCTCGTCAGAAACCGGCGGATCGATACTGCCGCACGGGCCGGTCGTGTCGAGACCGTTCACGCGCACGATGGGACGCTACGCGAACGAGCACGCGACGTCAAGACAATGTGGTTTCGGGGTAGCGGCAGTTCCCCGGATTCATGCAGTAGCAGTCCATCGGCTTGCCGCCGACCGCGGCAGGTGTGATCATGTGCCGCTGCGGCTGACGCCGCGCGTTCGGCGGGCTACGAACGAGGCGCGCCCGAAAGACAGACCGCTCTGACGTGTGCGCGTAGGAGGATTCCATGAATCTTCGTCGAAGCTTCACGACAGCCTTGGTATTCGGGACCTCTCTATCGGTTGGCTGGGCGTTCCAGAACCAGTCGCCAGTCGAGTGGATTCGCGGAAGCGCGATCGCTCTTGCGACCCCTGATGCCGGCCATGGCTTCGCGGATATGCAGCCGTTGAAGAAGATTATCGGCGATGCGCGCATCGTCTCGCTGGGGGAGGCTACGCACGGGTCGCGCGAGATCTTTCAACTCAAGCACCGCATGCTGGAGTTCCTCACCACGGAGATGGGCTTCACGATTTTCTCGATTGAAGCCAACATGCCGGAGGCCTACCGCCTGAACGACTACGTCCTCAACGGCACGGGCGACCCTGCGCAACTGCTTCGTGGCATGTACTTCTGGACCTGGGACACCGAAGAGGTGTTGGAGATGATCCGTTGGATGCGGGAATTCAACAGGTCCGGCAAGGGGCGCGTCGAGTTCACCGGTTTCGACATGCAGACCCCCACGGTGGCCGCGGAAATCGTTCGCGGCTTCGTCTCCCGTCACGACCTGGACTACGTCGCGACTCTACGCGAGGCGTCCACCCTGGCCAGCAACACATCTTCGCCGGCCGCAGGGGGCAGCTTCGGTGTCGCCACCGGG
>JBEBGB010000471.1:0-4263 GCA_040081675.1 Vicinamibacterales bacterium | reverse complement strand
CGGCTCCAGGCATCGCAGAATGGAGCCGCAGGTTACTGGGGAGACTGTCACCCATCAGGGGTGACTAAAGTGTGACCAATCAGGGGTGACTGTACCGGGCGCCCTTCTAACACGGGTTTGGACTTGACGCTTCGGTGAGCCTATACGCGAGAGGCGTTCGCCTTGCAGCTCACGCCTCTCGGTCACCATGTTTGCTCGCGCAAGTCAAACCCAAGACGTTAGAATGCTCGGTCAGCTACCTGCGAAGCTGATCGTAGGCATCAGCAAGGAATGCGAGCCCACCGTCCGCGCGGCGAGCATTGACGCTTCGCTGGTGTTCGCCGGCCGCGATCGACATGTCCAGTCCGGTTAGCATGGCACTCATGTACAAGTCATGCTCGGAAACCGCGGGACGGCCAGCCACCAAACGCAATCCGGCCCGAAGAGGATCCACCAGCCTGTGGAACCATTGCTTGTGCTCGAGCTCAAGCTTTCGCTTTAGGTCCACCAGGGTGGGCCGAACTACAGTATCCACCAAGTCCTCGGCACGCAGTCGTAGCTCGCTAGCCGAGCCGCCGTCAGTCTGTAGTTCGCGGCTCAACCGCAACATCGCGGCCCAAAACGGTGGAAGCTGATCGCTGAGCCGGCTTCGTGCCTCAAGAACCACATCCGCCGGAACTCGCTTCGTCGCTGGAACAACGATCTCGGTCGCCTTAACCGCGAGAAGTCCCGCCAAATCCAAGGCTCGCGGGTTCACAGCCGCGTCGTTCAGGGGAGGCTTTGTGCACAGCAGGGGCTGATAACCGTCCCTGCGGTACCCTTCCAAGTAATCCGGGTCCTCTTCCGTGATGGATATCTCACCTCGAAGCCGGAACGTTCTCGATCCGTCCGACTCCTCGTTCACCTCGACAAGTTCCGGCAACTCCCCTATGTCGTCGCACTCGAAAACACTCGGTATTAGCTCGCGCCACGTCAGCATGAACTTTAGTCCGACCCCAAAGTACTGCTCCACGGACACGATCTCCGAGTCCGTGAGGTCCGAGAACCATGGCTCAGAACGTAGGTCCCATGCGCCCGACAACCCTTCCGGCTGTCGCACGCGCACTGGCCGACTCCGCACTAACTCCTTGATCAGCCTCGCATTGCTCGGGATGCGTATCCGTTCGAAGACCAAGGCGAGTGCCGGGACCGTTCCCGCGTCCGGAAACGAGAATCCGCTGCAGCTCACGGCCTTGAACGCCGTCAGGTCGCTCATATCTCTCCGAGGGCGGATGCCACGGCTCCAGAAAGCGTCTACACTGTCGCGAGCATTCTAACCAAGGTTTGGAGCTGACGCTTCGGTGAACTGGTGGGTCCGCACAGCTCGGCTTGCACCTCGCTGCGCGGGGCGGCCATGTTGCTCGCGCAGCTCAAACCCAAGACGTTAGGCGGCGCCCCGCTCTTGCACCAAACGCTAGAGGAGATCTGTGTCGATTCAGGACGTTAAGGACTTGGTCAACATCGTCTTCTTTCTGGTGGTCGGCGCCATCACTGTACTTACCTATCGTCGCGTCAGAATCACACTCTTGCAGCCGTTCAAGACGGAGATCTTCAAGCTGCAGCTCGAGGAAATGGCCGAGGTGCTACGCCTCCTGCGCGGCAAGGGCGAAGTTCAGCTTCGAGAGATCTTCCACATGCAGGCCGTGGTCGTGGCCAACACCACCCAAATGTTCGATCGCTACGCCGAGATCTTCTTTGACCTCAAGCCGGAGTCCTCGTCTCGACCGCACGCGCAGTGGACGCAGGGCATCATGGCCCTCGATGCCTTGGTCAAGCGAGCCGACGAACCCTATCGGCCAGAGCCGTCCAAGCAAGGCGAGGACACTGTCGATCCGCGTGTACGTGCCGCGAAGTGGAGCGAATACCGCTGCGAGATGATCTCCTTGCCGGACGACACCGTCGCCGCGATGGAGAATCTGGAGCGGATTCTCCAGTCCCCGCTTCTTCCGAAGGAACTCGTGGAGCGGCTGAGTGCCCTTCTTGAGGCAGTACGGGCGAACATCACCGTACTTATGTCTGTGCTGACAGAGTGCGCGAAGCAGATGCCTGCGCACTATGAGAATGAAGCCAAGCTTGCGCGAGCAACGACCAGCTGGATTGCGAACCTATACAATGATCGCGTCACCGCGCTCGAGCCGCTCGCGACAAGGGTCGTCGACTACATTCGCGATTACTACGAACCAGACCGACTACGTGCCCTGATTCGGTCGCCCAAGGAAATTGAGGTAGAACTGGTTCCCCCTTCCCGCTGAGCCGCTTCCCGGTAGGAGTCCGCACCAGCTTAGGAAGGGCGCCGCCTAACAAGGAATTGGACTTGACGCTTCGGTGACCAGGCAGGCCTGCGCCGCTCGGCTTGCACCTCGCGACTCGACGCGGTCATGTTGCTCGCGCAAGTCAATTCCAAAGTCGTTATACCGCACAACGGCCGAGACCAGGAAGCTTGGCATCCACTCGAGGCCTTGGTTAGGCGGCCGATACACGATGCTGGCTCGCCCCCACCCGAGTTGCTCTCCGCCTTGTCGCGGTACGATGGCCCTGCAGCACGAACGGCATCCCGCCAGCTAAGGACGCACTGTGGCAACACCGGCCCGACGAACGATTGCGCTGTTGCTGTGCGTACTGCATCTGACCGGGTGCTCCACGTGGAGAAGCGCTAGTTCTGCCGATGTCGTCCAGATCCTCGCGCGCGCTGCGCCTCGTGAACTTCGCGTTACCCGTCGCGGAGGCGAGGAGATTGAGCTCCGGAATCCCACTGTAAGTGGAGACTCCATCATCGATGGACGGGCAGCCATTGCAGTCTCAGACATTGAGCGAGTCGAAACGAAGCACTTCAGCGCTGGGAAGACGCTGCTCCTCCTCGTGGCGATTCCGGTCGTCACGTTCGGCCTGCTGATCCTGTCGTACTCCGGTTACGATCATGTCGCGGGTTGAGTCCGCGCTCCGCGAGCGACCAGGCGGAGAATGCAATCGCTCCTGCCTTCGGCGCGCTGAGGGTCATTTCTCTAGGCGTACGTCCGAGATTCGATCCACTGACGGGCGCGTGCGTGCGCGACGATCTCGCGCCAGCTGGAGAACGTACGGCGACTAGAACACACCTCACGCGGGTGCGGTATAACAAGTGTTTGGAGCTGGCGCGGTAAACTGGTGGGTCCGCACAGCTCGGCTTGCACCTCGCTGAGCGGTGCGACCATGTTGCTCGCGCAGCTCAAACCCAAGTCGTTAGGTGGCACAGCAGCTTACGTGCCTCGACCGCCATCTGCTCTAGGTCGCCGACTCGTCGGCTGGGGAGTTCTCGACGAGGGCGCGGACATGGGTCGCGATATGTTCCATCTGCGCTTCCCGCTCCGATGCCCATCGCGGGAGCATCAGCCGCGCCCAACTCAGGAATCCAACTCCCGCACCGGTCACGACGAATGATGGGATCAGCCACATGATGGCTTCGGCCGTGAGCCCCCCTCCGAAGAGCGCGGGAATCCCGGTGGCGAGAAATGCGAGCCCAGCCAGTATCTCCGCAGCGCCCACGCTGCCTAGGAATCGCAGCCGACGATTCAACGTTGTGACTCGAAGTTGTTGGCCGGAGATAGTGGGCTCAAGAAGAACGCGAAGATTCCCGTTAGCCCACTCACGCACGGCGCCCTGTGAGCCTACACGGCCCGGCGCCGCAAACGTGTCGCGAAGTTCGCCGACCAAGATCTCCCATTCATGTTCCGTAAGCGGCCTGGGCAATTCGACAACCCGGCCGACGGACACTGGCATCCCCATGAACGTTTCGCGGCGGATGGCCCGTCCACGACTCCTCAGAACGAGGGCGGCCTCAGAGATGCGCTGGGGGTCGATCCCGGCTTCCTGACCGACATCTTGAATTTCGCGAAGCGTCAGTCCGTCAACCGAGCTCGCCGCAGGACGCGTCTCGTCCGGTAGCAACGCAAGGTCGAGAATCTCAGCGACTTCCTCTTCGCCGTATTTGCGTTCGTCACTCATGGCGCCAAGATGAAGGCCGGCAGGCATCTCGGCGAGTGGAACCGCTCCCGAGTGCCACCTAACAAAGGTTTGCTGCTGCCACTTCGGTCAGCGTACGTGGCCCGCATCGCTCGGCTTGCACCTCGCGACGCAGTGCGACCATGTTGCTCGTGCAGCAGAAACCCGAGTCGTTAGCGTGCACGGGCTCATGGCCGCCGGCGCCCGGAATGACACTGTCGTACCTGTAGGCTCACCTTAGACGCGCCGAGGTCCGAAGATGCCACG
>JBEBGB010000470.1:0-4266 GCA_040081675.1 Vicinamibacterales bacterium | reverse complement strand
TCGATGGTGGGTGTCTGGGCGTTCGCCCAGGCAGACGCGGATAGAAACGCCAGCAACAGCGCAGCGCGCCTCATTTCGCCTGCGGAGTGATGGAGCGAGGCCCGATAGGACACGGCTGTGTGGTCACGATGGCAGCCTTCTTTCGAGGCAACGTGGGTCACTGCAGAATCTGCAGCGACATTCTATCCGATGGACCAGACCTGCCAGATCGGGTACAACCCGCGTCATGAAACGAATGCTCTCGACTCTCGCGGTCGGGTTGATGCTGCTCATCGGCACATGGTGGGTGAGCCTGGACGCACAGCGGGGCGCCGGGCCCGCGGCTGTCGCAGGGGCCGCAACGCCGCGGCTCTACGAGGGTGCGCGACTCATCACCGGCACTGATGGTCCACCGATCGAGAACTCGGCGTTCCTCGTGGAGAACGGACACTTCACGCGTGTGGGACGCCGTGGAGAGATTTCGGCACCCGCCGGCGTGCAGCGCGTCGACCTGTCGGGCAAGACTGTCATCCCCGGCCTCATCGACGGACACTCGCACATCGGGTACATGCGGCACCTCACGAGCGGAGCCGCCAACTACACGCGCGAGAACATCCTCGACCACATGTACCGCTTCGCCTACGTCGGCGTCGTCGCGAGCCACGCCATGGGCTCGGACTTCGGCGAGTTGCCGTTCCAGATACGCGCCGACATCCTGGCCGGGAAGTACCCGGATGCCGCGCGGTTCCTCACTGCAGGTCGCGGGCTGGCTCCGCTGAGTGAGATCAGTGCCGACAACATGCGCCAGGCTGCGTACGCGGTGACGACGCCCGAAGGCGCGCGCGCCTCGGTTCAAGAACTGGCGGCGCGCAAAGTGCAGATCGTGAAGACCTGGGTGGACGACCGCGGTGGCGCGGTCAAGATGATGGAGCCGGCGATCTACACAGCCATCATCGACGAAGCGCACAAGAACAACCTGCGCGTGGCGGTTCATGCGACCGACCTGAAGGTTGCCAAGGAGCTGCTGCGGTCGCGGATCGATATCTTCGCGCACATGCTCAGTGACGTGGACGACGAGGTGGTCCAGCTGTTCGCCCAGCATCCGAATACCGCCGTGTTGTCAGCCCTCGGCGGACCGCACCGTGCGGTCTACGCGCCCTGGCTGAGCCCCGTGCATCCGCTCATCGCACAGACAGTGCTTCCCGATCAGATCGCAAGACTCCAGGGCCGCTTTCCGATACGCAACGCAGACGAGCGGGCTCGGTCGCAGAACGCATGGGATCGACTCGCACGCGGCGTCAAGCGGCTCAGCGACGCCGGTGTCACGCTTGGCGTGGGCACGGACGGCGGCGGTCAGCAAGGTGACCAGTTCCTCGGTTGGACGATGCACGCCGAACTCGAGAATCTGGTGATGGCTGGAATTCCGCCAGCGAAAGTCCTGGTCGCCGCCACACGCACGACCGCTCAGATTATCGGACAGGACGATCTCGGGATGATTGCGCCTGGCAAGAGTGCAGACTTCGTCGTGCTGGACGCGAATCCGCTCGACGACATCACCAACACGCGTCGCATCTCGAAAGTGTTTCTGCGAGGCCGAGAGATCGACCGCGAAGGCCTGCGTGCGCGGCTGATGAGTGCGGACCCTTCGCGCTGAAAGGTGTCTTCGTTCCTACCCGACCGACCCGACCGTCCTGACCGTCCCGACCGACCGTCAGCGCTGTCGCGCGGCCAAGGCCGACGTGTACTCCGCCATCGCACGCTGGTTACCCTGAACGTCGACATCCGGTGTCAGCGTGCCTGCAAACTCGGCATACAGGCGTACGGTGTCCATGACGATCCGCTCGGGGCCGATCCAGTTCTCGAACTTCCCCATCCGAATGTCGGCCGCCGCCAGACCCGGACTCATGCGCGCGTCGTACCGCGAACGTGCCTCGCGCTTCAACACCACGAAGTAGTCGGCCATCTCCGCGAGTTCGGCCTTGCCGCCGACCGGACCGTGCCCGGGCACGATCATCTGCACATCCATCTTCATGATCCGATCGATGTTCTCGAGCCACTTCGTGACATGCGCGTTCTGCGCGAACGGTGCCACGTAGTAGAACGCAATGTCGCCCGCAAAGAGGAGCCGATGCTGCGGCAGATAGGCAACGATGTCGCCGTAGGTGTGGGCGGGTCCCATGAACAGCAGTTCCACAATCGTCTTGCCGTAGTGATACGTCATGCGACTCTCGAACGTGGTGACGGGCGGCACGATGCGTCGTTCTTCGGTGCCGTCGGCCCATCCTTCGCGTTTCGCCCAGAGCGCTGGTCCGGGCACCTGCTTGACGACCTCGTCGCGGCAGTACGGATGCGCCACGATCTCGGCCGGCATGAAGTACTGATTGCCGTTGACGTGGTCACCGTGGTGGTGCGTGTTGATCACGTGACGAAACGGCTTGTCCGTGACCTTCCGAATCGCAGCGATGAACTGCTTCGCGTGCATCGGCGCCGTCAACGTGTCGATCACCATCACGCTGTCGTCACCGACGATGACGCCGGCATTGCTGACGCTGACGTTGTCCTTTCCAGGTCCGCCAGCCTGAATGTACGCGTAGACGCCGGGAGCCACCTCGCGAAGCTCGGTGTTCCAACTCGGCACCTGCGGGAACCGCGGATTGAGCGGCGGAGGCACCACGGGTTGCGGCACACCGGATTGCCTCACGGCGGCAGTCAGCGACGCGCGCCCGCCAAGTGCGGACAACGCGGCCAGGCCAGCACCAACTCCAAGGTGGAGCGCGTCTCTGCGGTTCAGAAGCATCGGTTCCTCACTACTCAGGCAGGGCAAACGCGTAGACGGTGTTGCCGGCAGCAATCGCCACGAACTGACGGCCGTTGACCGAGTAGCTCATTGGCGATGCGGCCATGCTGGTGCCCGTCCCGAAGTGCCACAGCGGACGGCCAGACTTCGCGTCGAGAGCCACCAGATTGCCGTCACGCACGGCACCAAAGACGACGTTGCCAGCCGTGGCCAACACCCCGTTGGTAAGCGACCCCACGAATGTCTTGAAGTCCCACATCGTCTTGCCGGTCTCGGGGTCGATGGCCTTGATACCCGAGGATGGCGACGGCTCGCCAGGCTTCGGTCCGAGCGTCGGCGGCGGCGCAGTTCTCCCGATGTACTGCCGCCCCGATTCATAGGGAACGTTGGTGCTGACGTAGCCCTGTCCGCTCTCGCGGTATTCGAGATAGAGCCAGCCTGTCAGGGCGCTGTACGACGGAGCCTGGAAGTTCGTCCCGCCACCAACCGTTGGGTAGACGAAGAAGCTGCCTTCGCGGCTGGAATTGGATCCAGGAACAATCCTGGGACGACCGTTCGCGTCGAAGCCCTCGTTCCAGTTCTGATACACAAACGGGGTCGCCGCGAGGAAGGCTCCGGTCGCGCGGTCCAGCACATACAGCAGTCCGTTTCGATCCGCATGGAGAAGCAACTTGCGTGGTTGCCCGTGCCAGACGCGGTCGACAAGAATGACGGCCTGGCACGAATCCCAATCGTGGCCATCGTTGGGCGTGAACTGGTAGTGCCACTTTCGAGTCCCGGTGTCGGGATCTATCGCAACAACCGAGTCGCTGAACAAGTTGTCGAGATCGCCGCGCGCCGAGCGATCGATCTGCGGGCCCGGATTGCCGACCGTCCAATAGACCACGTTCAGCTCGGGATCGTAGGAGCCCGTCAACCACATCGGGCTTCCTCCAAGTTTCCAGCTGTCGCCCTTCCACGTGTCGTTGCCGAACTCGCCCTCCGCCGGCACCGCGTACCACCGCCACAGCCGGCGTCCCGTGGCACGGTCGTAGGCGTCGAGAAAGCCACGCGCACCGAACTCACCACCCGTGATGCCAACCAGCACCTTGTCTTTGACGACGAGAGGGGCACTCGTGAGGCTGTACCCGAGCATGGTGTCGGCCACCTGCGTCTCCCACAGCAGACGCCCGGTGCGAACGTCGAGTGCGACGATCGCGGCGTCGAGCGTGCCGAAGAAGAGTTGATTCCCGACAATAGCCACGCCGCGGTTGTACGGATTGATCTCGTACGGATTCTTCGTCTTCTGCGGCCGCGCATACCGCCACAGCTGACGTCCGGTGCGTGCGTCCAACGCAGCGACCACTCCGGGCTGCGTCGTGAACATGACGCCGTCAACGACGAGAGGGGTCGCCTCGAGGACCGAGTCGCCAGGCATCGGATAGGTCCACGCCGCGCGGAGTCGGCCGACGTTGGTCGAGTCGATCTGTTTCAGCCCCGAGTAGTGCGTC
>JBEBGB010000469.1:0-4266 GCA_040081675.1 Vicinamibacterales bacterium | reverse complement strand
GCCAGGATGGCGCCTACGATGCCGAGCAGCGAGCCGCCGATGAGAAGCGCCACGAGGACGACGACGGCGCTGATGCCCACCTGGCGCCCCATCACCTTGGGCACCAGGACGTGGTTTTCGACTTGTTGCTGGAAGAAGAAGAAGATGGCCGTGAACACCGCAGCCTGGTTCGAGACCGTGAGGGCGACGAGAACCGCCGGCACCGCTGAAAGCAAGGGGCCGACGACGGGAATGAGTTCGCCGAACGCGGTCAGTAGTCCGAGCACGTAGAAGTAGGGGACGCCCAACAAGTAGAGACCGAGCGCGCTGCTCAACCCGATAGCCCCGCCAAGCATCAACTGCCCTCGTAGCCACGCGCTCACCTTCGTCGAAATCTTCAGCGCGGCACTCCGCACGCGCGGCCGATCGATACGCGGAAACAGGCGAGCAAATCCCTCGAACAGCGACGCGCTTTCGAGAAGAAGGTAGAACGTCAAGATGACGATGGTTGCGAACGTGAGGACACCGCCGAGCACCGTTCCGACTGCCATCGCCACCGTGTTCACGGTCTCACCTGGACCCGGCGCGCTCTTGACCATCTCTGCGAGGGTCATCCTGTGGCTGAGCAGACCCCTGCGGACCAGAAAGCTCTGCGCGCGCGCGAGCAGCTCGGGCATGCGTGTCCACAGGTCCTGAGCCTGATCGATCAGCGGTGGAATGACGAGGAGTCCGATCGCCGTGACCACGCCGACGATGGTGAGGTAGATGACGAGAATGGCGAGCCAGCGCGGCATGCGCTGCTTGCCCCGGCTGAGCGTCTGCTCGATGGAATTCACCACGGGACCCAGCCCAATGGCCAGCAAGCCGGCGATGTAGATGGTGAGGAGTGCGTCACGCGCGATGTACAGCGCGGTCAACGCCGCAATCACGAGCGCAGCCGTCAGGACTCCGCGGGCGATCGCGGCCACGGTCACCGGAAGAAGTCTGCCGTGAAGGACGCCATCAGTTGGTACACCTCACGCAGTTCCTCTGGGCTGGCCAGGAACACAATGCGAAGGTACCCGTCGGATGCCGGCAGCCCGAATCCCGATCCGTACACCACCAGCACGCCAGTCTCACGCAGCAGGCCGAGCACGTAGTCTTCGTCTGTCCGTCCAGGCGGCAGCGCGATCCTCGGCATCGCGTAAAAGCCCGCCGTTGCCGTGGTGCAGGTGACGCCGGGCATTGCGCGCAGCGCGTCGCCCGTCAGCGTGGCGCGGACCTTCAGGTCGGCGCGGAACTTCACCTGATGCGACTTGTCGCCCGTGAGCGCCGCCGTCACGGCGTACTGCATCGGCACCGTGCTGCACAGACGAGCGTCCGCAAGTTTTCTGATGGCCCCTGCGACAGCGTCGAGTCGCGGCGTTCGACCGATCGCCAGCCATCCTGTTCGCCATCCCGGTGCCAGGTATGCCTTGGACAGGCTCGAGAACGAGATGATCGCTGCGTCTGGATCGAGCTGACCGAGCGGCGGAAGTGCCCCGTCGTATCCCAGGTCCGCGTACACCTCGTCGGCGAGGATCGCAAGGCCGTGTTGCTCGGCGAACGCGATCAGCCCACGTCGCGCGTCTATGGGATAGGTGGCACCGGTTGGGTTGTTGGGATCGATCACGACTATGGCGCGCGTCCGCGGGGTCACGACAGACGCCAGGTGTTCGAGGTCCGGAATCCAGCCTCGCGTCGGATCGGTCCTGTAGTACCGCGCAGTGGCGCCAAGCTTGGCGATGATCGCGGTATAGAGCGGATAGGTCGGCAACGGCACCAGCACCTCGCCGTCCTCGTCGAGGAGCGCGGTCAGTGCGAGTTCGATACCTTCTGATGTCCCGCCCGTGATGAACACCCGATCGGCCGTCACCGGCCAACCGTTGCCACAGTGCTCCGCGGCGACAGCCTCGCGCGCAGACGCCAATCCCGCCGAAGGCCCGTACCCGTTATGGCCGTCTCTGAGGGCGCGTTCAACGACCTCAATCAGGTGCGGCGGCGGTGCAAATCCGAACGACACGGGATCGCCGATGTTCAGATAACGCACCTTCTTACCGGCGGCCTCGACGCGCTGCGCTTCGACGACGATGTTGCGGATTGCGTAGGAGAACTGACCGACGCGACGTGAAATCGGGATGGAAGAGAGAGTCGGGCTCACCGCGCGATCTTACAGCCTGTCGTTCGAGTGCGTGTTATGGCGCCGACAGCTGGCACTGCGATGACCCATGCGAGCAATGAGTGGGGAGCCAGCGTAGAAATTACACACTAAACAGGGCGCCGATCGACCCAAACAGTGTATTAATTGCACATTCTAGCTCATCATTTAGGTAGACTGGCAAGGTGGTGATCGCGATAAGTCTATTTGGAGGTGCAACTTGCAGGTTTGGCAGCCAGTTTGGATCATGGAGTCGTCGATGAAACCCCTGACGCGCATCGGAGTGCTGGCAGCCGCTGGGCTGCTAATGCTCAGTATGAGCGCGCTGGCCCAGCAGGTGGCACCGGTCGCACCTGCACCTGCACCCCCGCCGGTCGCGACGTTCAAATCGAGCGTCGACCTGGTTCGTGTGAGCGCAGTGGTTCGAAACCGGAAGGGACGTTTCGTCAGCGATATGTCGGTTCGTGACTTCGAGGTGCTGGACGGCGGCGAATCTCGCCGGATTTCCGAATTCCGTCACGACGACTCGGGCGTCAGCATCGCGTTGCTGTTCGACGTGAGCGGCAGCATGGCATCGCGCATGACCGACGCGCGGGAAGCCGCTGAGCACATCCTCAGCTGGCTCACCGCGGCAGGCGACGAGGCTGCGATCTACACCTTCGACACGCTCCTGGAGGAGGTCACCGCGTTTACGCCAGGACTTCAGCGTCTTCCGGCGGTTCTCGAATCGTTGAAGCCGTTTGGCGCGACCTCGTTGCACGATGCCATCGCGGCGACGGCGCAGCGGGTGGCCAAGCGCGAAGGCCTGCGCCGAGCAGTGGTGGTGCTGACCGACGGCACCGACACCTCGAGCCGACTGACACCTGAGGAAGTGTCAGGCATCGCCAGTTCGATCGACATCCCGGTCTACATCGTTGGGATCGTCCCGTTGATCGACAACCCGGCGTCCGACCTCTCGACCACGACGGTGGAACGGTCGGCACTGACAAGTTCGTTGAGTGACCTTGCGTCTTGGACCGGTGGGCGGTCGTTTGCGGCGAGCACGATCGTGGAGCGGAGCCTGACGGCGCGCCAAATCGTCGAGGAGTTACGGCATCAGTACCTGATTGCGTTTGAATCGAGCGGCAAGCCGGGTTGGCACCCGCTCGTGGTCCGGACGAAAGACAAGGACCTGACCGTGCGAACCCGGAGTGGTTATTTCACGGGGCAATCTCGCCCGATTTCGGATTAGGAGGATCGACATGTTTCAGAAAATGTTCATGGCTCTTCCGATCGCGGTGTTCGCGATTGGTGGTTCTACGGCCTGCGCAACCAAGAAGTTCGTTCGCACCAGCGTCGGCGAAGTGAACTCCAAGGTCGACTCGCTCGGCAAGTCGCTCGAGGAAACTCAGGAGCGCACACGCCAGAACGAGGCGCGGATCATTGAAGTTGACCAGAAGGCTCAGGCTGCTGCGAGTCAGGCGGCAGCTGCGGCTGGCAAGGCACAGACGACGGCGGACGGCGCCACCACGGCGGCATCCACGGCGAACACAACGGCGACTACCGCCGTTGCCAAGGCCGACGCGGTCGACAAGGCCACCAAGAAGCTCGTCTTCGAAGTGGTGCTGAACGAAGATCAGGGCAACTTCAAGTCGGGTAAGGTCGAGCTGCCGGACGAAGCCAAGGCTCGTCTCGACCAGATGATCGCGCAGATCAAGGCCGATCCGAAGGGCGCCTACTTCGAAATCGAAGGTCACACCGACAACACCGGCACCAAGGATCTGAACCAGCGCCTTGGCGGAGAACGTGCCGAACAGGTGAAGCTGTACCTCTACGAGCATCACGCGATTCCGCTGCACAAGATGAACGTGATCAGCTACGGCCAGGAGAAGCCGGTTGCGCCGAACAAGACCCGAGAGGGTCGTGCGCAGAACCGCCGTGTCGTGATCAAGGTGCTCGTCTAACCGACACCAGGGTCTGACACCAGACTGCGAAGGGGCGCGGGCCGCATAAGGCTCGCGCCCTTTTTCTCGTACGGTGATCGCTGAAGCGGATGGTCAGAGTCGCGCGTACCGCTCGGCCCATGCGTGCAGCACGTCACGGCGTTCGCGCGCTGTCGGCTGCTGCTCGAG
>JBEBGB010001364.1:0-1007 GCA_040081675.1 Vicinamibacterales bacterium | reverse complement strand
AGGCTCAGCACCGGAAAGAAGGTGAGCGCCCCGACGATCACGATGACGCTGACGAGCAGCGCCGAGAAGAGCGGCGTGGTCACCGGGAAGGTGCCGGTCGACGCGGGAACGTGCTTCTTCCTCCCGAGGCTCGCTGCGATGGCGAGGGGCGGGATGATCATGAAGAACCGCCCGAAGAGCATCGTGAACGCGAGCGTCGTGTTGTACCACTTCGTGTTCACACTGATGCCGCCGAAGGCCGAGCCGTTGTTGCCGGCGGCCGACGAGTAGGCGTACAGCATCTCCGAGAGTCCGTGGGGTCCAGGGTTGTAAATGCTGGAGGTGCCAAAGTCGGGCGACACGCTGGAAATGGCCGTGAAGGTCAGGATGACCAAAGAGAAGATCAGCACGGTCAGCATGGCCATCTGCACCTCGAAGGCCTGAATCTTCTTGCCGAGATACTCCGGCGTTCTTCCAACCATCAGCCCGGCGATGAAGACCGCCAGAATGATGTAGACGAGGATGCCGTACATGCCTGCACCCACGCCGCCGAAGACCACCTCGCTCAATTGAATGTTGGCCAGTGGCACGAGTCCGCCGACTGGCGTGAACGAGTCGTGCCAGCCGTTGACGGCACCGCAACTGGCGTCTGTCGTCACCGTGGCAAAGAGCGCGGTGTTGGCAATGCCGTTGCGCACCTCCTTGCCTTCCATGTTCCCGCCCGGCGACAGGAGTGTCGAGGTCTGGTCAGCACCAACCGCCGTCAAGAGCGGGTTGCCCTTGGCTTCAGCCCAGTACGCCGTCGACACACCCGCGAGGAAGAGGAACGCCATGGCAGCCCATACCGCCCATCCGTGACGCCGCGAGCCGGTCATCGAACCCAGGGTGTAGGTGAGGCCCGACGAGATGAAGAAGATGCCGAACATCTCGACCCAGTTGGTGAGCGGTGTCGGATTCTCGAAGGGATGCGCACTGTTGGCGTTGAAGAAACCGCCGCCGTTGGTGCCGAACTGCTTGATGATTTCCTG
>JBEBGB010001363.1:0-1007 GCA_040081675.1 Vicinamibacterales bacterium | reverse complement strand
CAGCCTCGGCTTCCGGCCATGGCAATCCCATGAGATTGCTCGCGCGCTGATCCGGCATCCAGCCATGACGATGAAAGTGACGGCGGGCATTCACTGGGAAGCACTGTGTCTCTGGTGGAAAGGCCTGCCGATTGTGCCGCGACCCGCATCGACCGGCGTTCGACGCGAAGGTGTGGCGTCCGATGCGGGAAGGTTCTGAGAGTGAAGAGACGATGATCGACAGGTTGACGAAGAAGGTAATGCTCGCGCGACTGCCGGAGCTCGAGGGCGGCTCGCTCACCGTGACCAACGAGGCCGGCCGCGCGCACTACGGCCGCGCGCCGGAGACAGTGGATCGGCGCGGTCGAGAGCCGCTCGATGCGGTCATGACCGTGCACAGCGACCGCTTCTATCGTCGTGCGCTTCTCGGTTCGGACATTGGCGTTGGCGAATCGTACGTCGACGGCGACTGGACGACCACGGATCTGGTGACCCTCACACGACTGATGATCAGGAACCTGGCGATGGTCGAGGAGAGGGGCGGCATGACTCGCCGTCTGATCAAGTCGGTCGGCGGGGTCGCTCGACGTCTGCGCGACAACAGCCTCACAGGCAGCCGGAAACACATACGCGAGCACTACGACCTCGGCAATGATTTCTTCCGGCTCTTCCTCGACGACCTGCTCATGTACTCCTCCGCGTACTTCGAGAGCGGTCACGAGACGCTCGAGCAGGCGCAACAGCGGAAGCTGGAGGCTATCTGTCGCAAGCTGGCCCTCGGACCTGGCGACCATGTCCTCGAGATTGGCACGGGTTGGGGCGGTTTCGCGGTCTGGGCAGCCACGCGCCATGGATGCCGCGTGACGACCACGACGATCAGCAAGGAACAGCATCGGCACGCAACTGAGTGGGCGGCTCGCCTCGGTGGCGATGCTGGCGGTCGCGTCTCTGTGTTACTGACTGACTACCGGCAACTGGAGGGGCAGTTCGACAAGATCGTCAGCATCGAGATGTTCGAAGCCGTTGGC
>JBEBGB010000468.1:0-4272 GCA_040081675.1 Vicinamibacterales bacterium | reverse complement strand
CGCACATCAGCCGCAGCGTCGGCCGCTACTCGACCGGGTGCCACGGGAACACGAATGGACGTGAGCGACCCGTACCGCGATGTCCAGAGCCGTTGCGCCACCTCCAGTGGGACGAATGCCTTGGGCGTGGTTCGATAGCGCGTCCAGTAGTCCTCGTCGACACGGCGAACGCGACGGAGATCGATCGGAAACGGCGGGTCCCAGTCCTGCAGACTCGACGTGTTGCTGATGCCGGGATACTCGGGTGCGAGGTCGCGTCCGCCCGCCTCAGTCGGCACGATACCGGCCACCGCGAAGGTCGCCGACCGCGTGGCCAATCGGCCGGGCTCCTCCCATACGAAGTAGTCCATGGACAGCCGGTCGCCGGTCTTCGCGCCGAGGTCGTTCGCGGCCCAGGCGTTCAGCACGATCGGTGGTTGGTCCGAGGGCGCACTGGAAGAACCTCCGGCAACGGCCAGTGCCGGCAGATCCATGCCTGCGACCAGCGAGTAAGGCACTTCCTTCGAACCCACCCGTATCGAGTTGGCCAGATAGGTGAACACACCGTTACGTTCGGACGCTGGCGACAGCCGCGCAATCGCGGCTGCCTGTCGATCGTCGACGAGACCGGCCGACGATCCGACGATGACCGCGCGACCATCGTCGGAGGGCCTGATCGTGAAGCCGATGTCCTCCGCGCGCACGACCTCGTCGAGAATTGCGTCCAGCGTCGCGCTCTCCGGAGGTGCCTCGGGCGCACGCGACACCAGGATCGTGTTCACTCGATCGCCAACCTCGAGTTCCTCGCGTAGTCGTTCCAGAGAAACGAACACGGCAAGAATGTCGCCCTGCTGCGCATCGATCGCGAAGTTGCCGAGCTCCGCCCCCGACAGCACCTGATGCGTCGTCAATCGCAAGGTGCGTCCCACATCGTCTTTGCGGCCCTGCAGTGACTCGAGGGGGACATCGGAGGGGCGCTGGACCCGCACGAGGACGGCTGCGCCGGCACGTGCGCCGATCTCCCGCGCAAGAGCCTGACTGAGCGCTGCATCACGTCGGTCGAGTCCAATGGGAGCCACGTTGTTCAGCCGCCAGAATCGATCGTCGACTCCGTAGACCCTGACCCCTGAGGCGCGCCGGCCGCTCTCCTGCTCGGTGACGACTCCCGTGGCCACGATGAACGGCGCAGCCGCGCGATAAGCCGTGGCGAACCGTGGATGCGCGGCGAGGTCAGCCGCCAGTTGCTCGCGGACGTAGGTGGGCGAGGTCACCACGAGGTCGGTCGCGCCCAGGCGTTGCCGCACCAGGTCGGCAAGGCTCTCGCGCACCGAGTGGCCGACGAGCAATGCGCCGGCGAGAATCGACACGGCGGTCGCCACGCCCAGGACGACAGCAACGTTGGTGCGCCAGTAGTGAGTCAGGCTCCGATGGACGAGCCGCATGAAGGTCATGGCGTTATGTCGTCACGGCTGCAGCGTTCACCCCGGCGGGCATCGGCACCACAGCCGCCGCCACGCCGAGCAGCGCCACGACCGCGGCCAGTGTGTAGAAAGCCGCGCTGTACGATCCGGTGACGTCGACACACAGGGCGAGCAGTAGCGGTCCCACCGCGGAGGCGAGCACCGTCATCGCCTGCGCACCACCCTGGATGCGACCCAGGTGCGCGGGTCCATAGGCCCGGCCCCAGAAGCTGAAGAACACCACCATCACAAAACCGCCGCCAAGACCCATGGTGATCGCTTGCACCATAACCTGCGCCATGGTCGTGACATGAGCGAGACCGACGAGCCCGCCGCTGAGAAGCACGAGAGCAGCCAGGAGAACCGTGCGCAGAGATCCGCGATCGGCAAAGGCGCCGGCTGCGAAATTTCCGGCTAGACCAGCGATCGCCGTCACCGCGAGCGTGGTGTAGTAGACGTCTGGCGCGAAACCTCTGGCGACCAGAATTGATTCGTTGAAGAGCCCGATTCCGGACGCAATCAGGCCGTACGCCGAGCTGGCCAATGCCACGACCCAGAACGCAGCAGACCTCAACGCCGTCCACAATCCGACCGACACTCCCACCTCGTGTTCGGCGTCCGCTCCGCTCGGCTCGCCGTCCACCTCCAGCCCGATAGCCTCGGGTGACGACCGATCGAGTAGCCAGGCCAATGGCGCGAGCACGATCAGCAAGCTGACGCCGATACCGGCCCAGGCGGCGCGCCAGCCACTCGACGATACGATCGCGCCCACGGCGGGAAACGCGATCATGAACCCGACGCTCATCGCCACCGCGTAGATCGCCATCGCACGCGTCAGACGCCTGCGAAACCATTTGCCGACCATGGCCAGACTGACAATGGACAGCGCGCTCTGGCCGATCCCGCGGGTCAGCGTGACCGCCACGACGAACGCGGCGACCGTCGTCGCGCGGCTCATCGTGATCACGACACAGCCCAGAGCCACGACGACGGCCGTCAGCACGACGCGGCTGCCAGAACGATCCATCCATCTGCCAATGCCGAAGCAGAAGAGCGCACCGAGGAGTGTCGCGACCAAATTGATCTGCGCGTACGCGACCCTGGCGATGCCCAGATCCCGAAGCACCGGTTCGGTGATGAGCCCGAGGCCCTGCGTGCGCCCGGGTAGCGTGCCCACCATCGCGAGAGCCGCGAGGCCGAGCACGGTCCAGCCGTAGTAGACGCCAGACACGCGACGCGCCGGCCAACTGCGAGCGCCGGCTTCAGACACGTACAGTCTCCACCTGCGGGTCCAAGCGGAGCAGACGTCGATCTCGAAGCGCGAACTGGACAGGAAATCGCGCCGCCAGAGAGGCGCTATGAGTCACCGCGATCAGGATCGTCTCCTGCTGGCGATGCAGTTCGAGAAGCAGATCGGCGACCTTTGCCGCTGTGTCGGGATCGAGATTGCCGGTCGGCTCGTCGCACAGGACGAGCCGCGGCTGCCTGATGAGGGCTCGGGCGATGGCCACCCGCTGTTTCTCGCCGCCCGACAACTCGGCCGGGCGGTGCTCGGCCCGGTGAGTGAGTCCCACGCGTTCGATGAGCATGCGCGCGCGATCGACAGCGGGTTCGCCATCTCGCGCCTCTCGAATCAGCGTCGGCACCAGAACGTTCTCGAGCACAGAGCACTGGGGCAGCAGGCAGTGATCCTGGAAGACGAACCCGATGTGACGATTGCGAAAGTCGGCAACGGCCCGCGGATCGAGCGCGTACGGGTTCTCACCGCCGAGCGTGATCGTTCCCGCCGTTGGCGGCTCCAGCGCCCCGAGCAGATACAGCAGCGTGCTCTTACCGCTGCCAGATGGCCCCGTGATCGCAGCGGCCTGCCCCGCCTCCAGCGTCACGTCGACATCCTCGAGAATCGACAGGGGACCACGAGGTGTCGCGTACTGCTTGCTGACGTGCTCGACCTTCAGCATGGCTGGGACACCGCGGTGTGTGGATGGGTCGAGGTCGCGACCTCCGAGCCCACGAGTGATCCGTACACGGCGAGCAGGCGATCGGCAGACAGCGCGATGTTGTAGTGTTGCCGCGCGCCAGCCGCGGCTCGTTCGCCGAGCGAGCGTTTCAGCGACCTGTCGCTCCAGAGCGCGTGGAGTCCGTCCGCCACGCTCTCTGCGCTGTCGACGTCGACCAGCACGCCGCCTCCGGTCCTCGTGACGACCTCGGTGAAGGCCCCACGGCGCGGCTGAACGACGGGTGTTCCGGAAGCCATGGCTTCGATGAGGAACATGCCCTTCGGCTCGTCGTAGGTCGCGGGCACGGAGAGCAGATCGAGCTCACGCAGGAACGCGAGCTTGCCGGTGCGATCGAGTTCGCCTTCGTACGTGAAGTCCTGCTCGAGCCCGGCGGCTGCGAGCGTCCTGCGCACACCGTCGAGGTACTTTGACGGCCCGGGGGCGAGGAAGCCGGCGGCTCGCAGTCGTGTCTTCGCGTCCCCGACCCGGTGTTTGAAACGAATGTACGCGTCGGCCAGGACGTGCAGCCCCTTCTCGGGCGCGATTCGGGCGAAGTAGCCCACCGTGAACACGTCGGGACGAGGGCGCGACGGCCCGTACCCCTCCATCGAGATCCCCAAGGGGACGACAGCCATGCGTTCCCGAGGGATGGCCAGGAGCGTGCCCATGTACTCGGCGCAGTAGTCGCTCACGGCAATGAAGCGATCGACATGGCGGACCTGGCTGCGGATGGCCTCGATCGCGCGCTCGCGAAAGGTCGGCGGCAGGCCGTTCAGGAACAGCTCTTCGCCCTGCAGCGTGCAACACACCGGGCGGTTCACGGCGCGCTTGAG
>JBEBGB010001362.1:0-1009 GCA_040081675.1 Vicinamibacterales bacterium | reverse complement strand
CAGGCGGCCACCTTCGATCGTGTCCTGGCCGAACGTGCCCTCCATAGTCTGGAACTTCTGCGTCAGCACGAGGTTCCCCTTCGGGGTCTTCCACGTGCCGCCAACCGGAGCCGGCACAACCCAGAGCATGGCCTTGCACCATCGCTCGCACGGCTGGTCGAGTTCCACGGTTGCGTCCGGCTCCCAGCCGGCAATGGCGAACGTGTTCGCCACAATGCGCGTGCCCGGCTTCATGCGGAGGAAGGTCGGGCGCAACTGCAGGTTCATCGACGGCAGCAAAAACGTGGTGACGACAGTGGCACTCGAGAAGTCGGTCTTGAAGATGTCGCCTCGGACGAACTTCGTGGCATCGCCCACGCCGGCCTCGCGCGCCTTCCGCTTCGCGAATTCGACCAGTCCGCGGTCGTACTCGATGCCCCACGCCTTGATGCCGCGCTTCGCCGCGGCAATCACGAGGACGCCGTCGCCCGATCCGAGGTCGACCAGGCTGTCTTGCGGGGTGAGCTGCGCCATGTCGAGCATCTTCTCGACGAGCGGTAGTGGCGTCGGCACCCACTGGACGTCTTTACCTGGCTGATTGAGCCGTGGCGCGCCAGCCTCGCCGCCCTGTTGGGCAACGGCCTGCCCGGCCGAGCGCACCGGGTTAGCTGCCAGCAGTGGAAGAACGATGAACGGAATAGCGATCGAATGGATGAATGGAAGCCGTCGTGGCACGGTCATGCCCTTTCCTCGAGTCCAATCCTAGCGTAGCGCGACTCTGCCATCCCGTTCGAATGGGAATCGGAGAGGCACTTTGAAAGGAGCTGGCCTTCGGGCAAGAAGCTCGATGGAGAGGCGCTGAACCGTGCGCGGCCGGCGTGTGAGATGCCTCTCGCACGGCTTTCGGGCGCGAGCCGTGCGAGGGATGCTCGTTGCCACCGGGAGGTGGCCGAGCCTGACCGATTCTCTTGACGAACTCGCGACTTACATTCGTCCTGTCACGAGCATGATGATCAGAATGAGGAGGATG
>JBEBGB010000467.1:0-4276 GCA_040081675.1 Vicinamibacterales bacterium | reverse complement strand
GACCCGCGCAAGCCGCTGAGCGACTCGAAGATCGTGCAGATTCTGCAGCGTGAAGGGCTCGAGCTCGCTCGCCGCACGATTGCGAAGTACCGCGAGGAACTGAAGATTTCCACCTCGAACCAGCGCAAGGTGCTGTACTAATCCCAACCCCAGGACGCCAGCGTCCATGGCGTCAGCTTTCAGACCCGACCCCTATGCGACTCGAACTCACCGGAAGGCACGTTGACATCACCGACAGCGTCCGCCGCGTCGTGCAGAGCAAGCTGGCGAGGCTCGAACGACGTCTGAACGATAGCGCCGTGTCTGCGCAAGTCGTCCTCTCGAACGAAAAGGGCGGCCGACGCGTCGACATCACGCTGCACGCACGCGGCGAGAAGTTCCTCCACGGCACTGGCCGAGGCGCCAGCCTGCCGGTGGCGATGACTGAGGTCGTCGACAAGCTGACGCAGCAGGCACAAAAGGTCAAAGGCCAGTGGCAGACGCGAAAGCGGCGAGCCACGAGAAGTGGCGTGGCAGCGCCCGAGGCAGCACAGACCGAGGCTCAGGAAACGCCGAGGAGCCGGCCCCGGCGGCCACGCATGCTCAAGGGCACCCGGCAAACCATTACCGTGATGTCAATCGGTGAGGCATCGGCCCTCGTCGATGCCGGGACCACGGTCGTCATCTTCCGCGATGCCGAAACGGGTCAACTTGCAGTAGTCTATCGGGCGCTCAGTGGCGACCTGACCTTGATTCACACACGCGAGTAGACCTCTGCGCCGGCCTGGCCTCCTGGCTCGGCGCCACTGTCGGCGGAAGCGGGTGCCGAACTCATGTCCCACGAATCTGGCGTCCCGGTGAGTGCGTTGCTCGAGAAGCGGCCGGACCCATCGAGCCTCCCGCTCGAGCTCCTGGCCGGCGGGCGCGGTCTCGACCGTCGCATCACCAGCCATCATGTGCAGAAGACCGGCCTCGCCCTGGCTGGCCTCGACGAGTACCTCAAACCCGGACGCGTGCTCATCCTCGGCGCCAGCGAGATCCGCTACCTGGAACAGTTGAGTGGCGAGGCGCGCGCACACGCCATTGGGCAAGCCTTGCGACACGACCTGCCCTGCATGCTCATGACCGGCGGCCTCGACGCGCCATGCGAATTGAAAGCAGAAGCCGAACGGATAGGTGTTCCGCTGTTGCGAACCTCGCTCGTCACGCCTCCGGCCATCGAGAAGCTGAGTGGCTTGTTGGAGGAGGTTCTCGCGGCAGAATCCGTGTTCCACGGCGTGCTGCTCGACATCCTTGGCCTCGGCGTCCTCTTGATGGGGGAGAGCGGCATTGGCAAGAGCGAGTGTGCCCTCGATCTGATTGTCCGCGGACACCGGCTCGTCGCCGACGATGCGGTGGAAGTGAAGCGACGAACCGATACGGTTCTCATCGGCAGGTGCCCGGAACTGACGCGTCATCACATGGAGCTTCGGGGCCTCGGCATCATCAGCGTGCGCGAGCTGTTCGGCATCTCGTCAACCCGCTCGTCGAAGCGAATCGAATTGGTGATTCATCTCGAGCGCTGGGAGCCCGGCTGGGAGTACGATCGGCTTGGATTGGATGATGCGTCGTTCGAGATGCTGGGTGTGCAGGTGCCACTGATCCGGATGCCGGTTGGTCCTGGACGCAACATCGCCACCCTGGTGGAAGTGGCGGCGCGCAACCACATGCTCCGCGCGCGAGGACACCATGCGGCGCGCGCGCTGGCCGAGCGGCTGGACGTGGTGCTGCGCGAGGAACTCGCTCTCGCCCATCCGGACGAGGACGAGGAAGATCCCGAGCGCGGAGACTCGCTATGAGCGCACGACGCGTCGCGGCCCCGTCCGATCGCGGTGTCCAGCCTCCGTTCATCATCGTCACCGGCATTTCGGGCTCGGGGAAGTCGCAAGCGATCCGCGCGCTCGAAGATCTCGGCTACTTCTGCGTCGATAACCTGCCCACGGCGCTCATCCCGACACTCGCGCAACTCGCCGTGCGCGGCGGTCTCGAACGCGCGGCCGTCGTCGTCGACGTCAGAGAGCAGCACTTCCTCTCGGCGTTCCCGACCGTCTACCGCAAGTTGCGGGCGATGCGCGGGCTCAGCCCGAAGCTGATCTTCCTGGACGCGGCCGACGAATCACTCGTACGGCGCTTCAGCGAGACACGCCGGCCGCATCCGATGGGACGCGACCGCTCGGTCGTCGAAGGCATTCGTGAAGAACGGGCACGGATGGCGCCCATTCGTGCGCTTGCCGACGAAATCGTCGACACGTCGGACATGACGGTGCACGAACTGCGGCAGTTCTTCATGGACCTGTCACGCGATCGGGTGCGTGCGCCGCTCGTGGTGAACGTCCTCAGTTTCGGGTTCAAGCACGGGATCCCAGTCGACGCGGATCTGATGTTCGACGTCCGTTGCCTGCCCAATCCCCACTTCGTTACGGCGCTGCGGCAGCGCACGGGACGCGACCGCGCGGTGGCCTCATTCATGGAGAAAGACCCACAGACAGTGCGGTTCATCGAAAAACTCGAAGGCTACGTACGGTTCGTGTTGCCGTACTACATCGGCGAGGGCAAGAGCTATCTGACCGTGGCGATCGGCTGCACAGGCGGACGCCATCGCTCGGTGATGATAGCGGAGCGCCTTGGAGAGGCATTGGCGAAGGTGGCGGACACGAAGATTCGCGTCAAACATCGGGACATCCGCCGGAGCACGAAGTGATCGGCGTCGTCGTGGTCACGCACGGGCAACTGGCCACCGAGCTGGTGAATGCCGCGGAGATGATCGTGGGCGACCTGCCGCAGTTCACCGCCGTATCGATTGGCTGGCACGAAGATGTGAACGACGCGCGAGATGACATCGCGCAGGCCATCGAGCGTGTCCGCGGCGATGCGGGCGTGTTCATCCTGACCGACATGTTCGGCGGCACGCCGTCGAACCTCGGCATGACGTTCCTCGAAACCGACAAGGTCGAGGTGATCACCGGCGTCAACCTGCCCATGCTGATCAAGCTCGCCTCACTCGGTCACTCGAGCAACCTGCTGGCTGTGGCGCGCGAGATGCGCGATGACGGCCGTAATGCCATCTGGGTCGCGTCGGACCTGCTGCGAGGCGATCGGCCGTCGTGACCTCGCGCTCCGTCACCGTGGTCAATCAACTCGGTATGCATGCCCGCGCCGCCGCGAAATTCGTGCATGTGGCCGGCCGATTTCAGTCGCGGATCGTCGTGAGTCGTCAGGCGCGCGCGATGGACGGCAAGAGCGTCATGGGCCTGCTCCTGCTCGCCGCGGCGCGTGGAACGGTCGTGACGATTGCCGCCGACGGAGCCGACGAGCAGGCAGCCGTGGACGCACTGGCAGACCTCGTCGTCTCGGGTTTCGGAGAGAGTCGATGCAGCGCCTGAAGGGTATCGGCGTCTCGCCCGGCGTCGTGAGTGGACGAGCCGTCGTCCTGATGCAGCGAGCGCAGGTCCTTCGATACCGCGTGTCGCCCGAGCGCGTGGCGGATGAAATCGCCAGGCTCGATCAGGCGCGCGGGCATTCTCGCGACCAGCTGCAGGAGATTCGCGCGCGCGTCGCGACGCTTCGGGGTCCAGAGCTCGCCTCCATGTTCGACGCGCAATTGCTCATGCTCGATGACCCGATGCTGGTGCCACGTGCCGAAACGCTCGTGCGCGAGTCCCTGGTCAATGCCGAGTGGGCGGTGCAACAGGCTTTCGACGAGATCAGCGCGGTGTTCGACGAGATCGCCGACCCCTACCTTCGAGAGCGCAAGGGCGATGTGGCCGATCTCGCCGGACGGGTGAGGATGAACCTCAGGCAGGATGTGGAATCGCCTCGCGACCTTCTCCGCGCACTCGAGGAAGCGTCGGTGCTCATCGCCGACGAGCTGACGCCGTCGCTGGCGGCGCAGGTCGACTGGACGAAGGTGCGCGGCTTCGCGACCGACGCCGGCAGCCGGACCTATCACACCGCGATTCTGGCGCGCTCGCTCGACGTGCCGGCGGTGGTGGGGCTGCACGACGCGGTCACGTGCATTCACCCGGGGCAAATCGTCGTCATCGATGGGTCCGAGAACGAGATCATCGTCGATCCGGACCAGGCGACCCTCGAGCGAGTAGCCCAGGCATGCCTGGATCGCCCGCCGGCCAGCGGACGCGAGGCCGAGCGACAACGCATCGCCACCACGGCAGACGGACTGCACATCCGACTCGATGCCAACATCGAGTTCGTCGACGATCTCGTCGCCGCCAAGTACGCCGGTGCCGAAGGCGTCGGC
>JBEBGB010000466.1:0-4278 GCA_040081675.1 Vicinamibacterales bacterium | reverse complement strand
CTGGCTCTGTCGCAGACACTGCTGCGTCGCTTGTCGTCGGATGCGCTGCCTCAGCCCCCGCGACTGCTGTCTGCGGATCGGGACGCCTTCGCCATGACCGTGGCGTTACTGAACCCCACTGAGCTGGCCGACCGCGACATGGAGACCATTGTCGATGCGATCAGCGCCGGTCGTCAGCGCGTGGCGCAGCTGGGCGCCAACGCCGACAAGCTCGAGGAAGTCGCGGACGAGATCGCCATGGACGGCTGGCGGCGGCGCGCTCTTCGATGGACCTTGATGAACGAGCCTGCCAACGCCTCGTCGTACTTCTCCCTGGTTGACTTGCTGCATCTGGGTCGACCGCTCTCGAGTGCATCACCCAGTGCGTGGGGCGTGGCCGCCGTGGCGCGTGACGGTTGCCTCTGCATGGAATTCCCGACGCCGGGCCTGTGGACCGTCATGGTCGGCCGATCGCGGGGCGGACAGATTGCCAGCCAGGTCGCCGATCTCAATCTCAGGATTCTGCTGGCGCTGAAGGACCTGCGCCTGCCGGCGGCGTTGGCTCGGGGCGTCCTCGCCGCCGCGACGCTGGACTACATGGACAACGTCAAGCCGCTCTATCCCGACGACTGGCTGACGCTGGTGCGGTCGGCACAGTTGATCTCCACTGAGCGCGTGGCGGACTACGTGGCCGCACTGACTGTAGACGGCACCCTGGTACCCATGGGCCCGCTGCCACGAGCGCGATGATGATGATGATGAACGCGATTCGCGCCGGTCTCGTCTTGTCCGCCTCGCTCATCATCGGCGTGGCGCCAGGCGCCCAGGTTCGCACGCCGTCGCTGACCATCGAGTCGCCGCGCGAGGCTGCGTTTGTCGCCGGCCGCACGCTGTTGCGCGCCCGTGTGGAACCCGCAGGCGAAGCCACCAGCATCATCTTCTACGTCGACGGCCTGCAGGTCTGCGCGTTGTCGAGACCACCCTTTGAGTGCGGGTGGGATGCCGGCGTCGAAGTCGTCGAGCACCAGGTTCGCGCAGTGGCCACATTCACCGGTGCCAGGCACCTGGTGAGCAACGTGCGAACCAAGGGACTCGGCTACGCGGAGTCGGTTGATGTTCGGTCGGTTCAGTTGACGACCACCGTGAGCGACAGCCGCGGCCACTTCGTGAAGGGATTGCCGCAGTCGTCGTTCCGCGTATTCGAAGACGACGGCCTTCAGACGATCTCGCACTTCGAGGCCGAGAACGCCGCGCTCGATTTGATAGTCGCACTCGACATCAGCGCAAGCATGGGCCCTTCCATGGCGTCGCTCAAGCAGGCCGCCAGAGAATTCCTGACCGCTGTCCCGACGGCGAACAAGGTGTCCCTGCTGGCGTTCAACGACATGTCGTTTACGCTGGCCCGCGGAGCCACCGAACCCGCCGACCGAATCAAGGCCGTTGAAGGGCTCGTCCCGTGGGGCGGTACGGCTCTGTATGACGTGCTTGTGCGCGGAGTCGACATGTTCGGCGCCAGCGCGGGACGTAAAGCGCTCATCGTGTTCAGTGACGGAGAAGATTACGGAAGCGGTGCGTCACTTGAAGAAGCCGAAGCGCGGCTCCAGGCGAGCGACGTGACGTTGTACATGATTGGGCAGGGCAAGGGCGTCGAGCTGGAACCGCTGAAGCAGGTCATGCACCGGCTGGCCGATCCGACCGGAGGACGTCCGCTGTTTGTGGAGCGCACCGACGAACTGCGCGGCGTGTTCAAGGAACTGCTCGACGAACTGTCGAATCAGTATCTGCTCTCTTTCTCGCCAACCAATTCGCGGCTCGATGGCACGATGCGACGCATTCGAGTCGAGGTCGATGGGCCTTACCGCGTTCGCACCCGTGAGGGGTATCGCGCACCTCTCGAGGAAAAGCGATGACTTACCGTCTTCTTTGCTCAGTCACGCTTGCCGTGTGTGTCGGATCGACGGCCACTGCCGTGCGCGTGCACGGACAGCAACCGCCGTTCAAGGCCGCGGCAGAGGCACTGGCTATCGACGTGAACGTGCTCGACGGCTCAGGAACGCCGCTCGCCGGGCTCGCGGCCTCAGATTTCGACGTTCGCGTCGACGGTCGGCAGCGTCGGGTCATCAACGTCCAATGGATATCCGGCTCGTCCCCCGCGGTTGCCCCAAGCGACCCCGTTCAGATCATTCCCGAAGGCTACGCCTCCAACCAGGCACCGGCGCGCCAGTCCGGCCAATTGGTCGTGATTGCGATTGATGAACTGAACCTTCCGCCTGGGGCGTTGTCCACGATGCAGACAGCTGTGGGCACGTTCATCGACCGCGTCGCGGAGACAAACCAGATTGCGGTCGTAGGGCTCGGAGTGAGGTCCATTACCACGAATTTCACGAGCGACCGAGACCGCTTGAAGAAGGCCGTGGCCCTCATGCGCGGACAGCAGAATACCGGGGGCTCTGCCGGCGCGTTTTTCGACATGGGCTTGTCCACCGCCCTCAGGATTTCGCAAGGTGATGTCGAACTGATTGGACGGATGGTCCGCCGGGACTGCCTCGCCAGAGACGACGCAGGCTACGAAAGCTGCGCCAATGAGATTCGAACCGCCGCGACTGTAATCGTTCAGAACGCGATGCAGGAAGGACAGACAACCGAGGCTCGCCTGCGCGATCTCTTGACAGGACTTCGAAGTATTGATGCGCCGAAGACCCTGATTCTCGTCTCTCAGGGCTTCTTCGTCGACGGTGGCGCATCACGCATCGACGTGCTGGCCTCGCTCGCCGCCGCCGCACAGACGACGATCTACGGCCTCGCCGTCGATGAAGGTGCCTTCGCGCGGCGCCGCGAGGCCTTGGCCGGCACGTCGTCCTCCGCCGACCGTCTCGAGCGAATTCGATCCTTGGAGAACCTCGCGGCAGCGAGCAGAGGAACGTTCCTTTCACTGTCGGGGAGCGGTGCGCCGGTATTCGAGCGCGTTGCTCGTGAGCTGTCCGGGTACTACTTGCTTGGTGTCGAATCTGACCCTGCCGACAGCGACGGTCGCCCTCATCGGCTTCGTGTCGCCGTCGGCCGCAGCGGTGCCACCGTCCGGGCGCGCCGTTCGTTTGTCAGCGGTGGAGCGGAGGCAGTCCGTACGCCGCGTCAGGTTGTGGCGGCCGCGCTCGGGGCGCCGATACTCGCAGTCGGCTTGCCCGTCCGCGCCGTCGCCGTCGCCTTCCGCGATGCCGACAGGTCGAAGGTTCAGTTGTTGGTTCACGCGGAAGTGGGTGGGGGTTATGTCAAGGCGGAGAACATCGCCATCGGGGTTACCGTCAAGGACGGCGAAGGCCGGGTCGTCGGCGGGCAGGTAGGTGTGGCCAGTCTGGCTCCGGCCGTACCAGGCCTTCCATCGTCGCTCCCGTACACAGCGGGCGCCAATGTCAGTCCCGGCGAGTACACGATCAAGGTTGCAGCCGTTGATGGCGACCGGGTGGGCAGCGTCGAGTGGACAGTCCATGCTGGCTTGCTCGATCTGGATGGGGCCTCGAGTACTGCGCTCGTCGTCGGCGGACCCGTTCTGCCGATCGATCTCAATTACCCCACCGTGGATAGTCGGGTGCAGACCGGTACCCTCCACGGCTACTTCGAGGTCTACGGAAACAACGTCGGTGACTTCGCGGCGACGTTCGAGATCGCCTCTGACGACCACTCGCCTGCGCTGACGACGGCCGACGTGACTGCGCTTCGTGTCGGGAACGATAAAGCGATCTTCAGCAGGACGCTCAACGTTGAATCGCTGCCACCCGGAATGTATGCGCTTCGCGCGATCGTTCGGCGCAACGATCAGGTGCAGCGAACGCTAACGCGGGCATTCGAAGTGGTTCGCCGGCCGTCGCCGGTGACCGAACTTGCGAAGACCACGGCGGTAGCGGCGGCCCCCCGTTTCCTGCCCGTTGATCCCGCTCGCCTTGCGCGGCCGTTCAATCGCGGTCAACTGCTCGAGCCTTCAACCTTGCGGAGGTTTCGTGAACTTGTCGGCCCGGCAACAGAGCAGTTCTTTGACCGGGGCGTGACGCAGTATCAGAGCGGTGCGTACGCCGACGCCGCAGCGAGCTTCAAGCGTGCGGTTCGTCCTGAGGCCGACCCGACGGCGCCCATGGCGTATCTGGCGGGGGTCTACGCGATTCAGGGAGCGGATGCTGAAGCTGCGAACATCTGGCGCACCGCGCTTCTGGCCGGCAGCGATGTGCCCGAGATCCATGTCTGGCTCGCCGACTCGTTGGTGCGCCGCAAGGCGCTTGGCGAAGCGCAACCGCTCCTCGAAGATGC
>JBEBGB010001361.1:0-1010 GCA_040081675.1 Vicinamibacterales bacterium | reverse complement strand
TGAGGGCGCGAGCGCCTCGCAGGCCGTGAACCAGGCTATGTGCAGAACAACGCCAAGTGCGAGGCCGACGAGGCTGGGGAACAGCCACGGCGTGGCTGCAAATGCCAGAGAAATGGCGGTGAAGGGCGAAATGCCACGGCCAGAGGTGCTGCGGTGGTTACGGAGCAGCGCGAGACCGAAGTGCACAGTCGTCGCCAGCGCGAGAATTGACGAGGAAATAGCCGGCTCGAATAGGGCGGTCTGCGCAAGGCTCATGTCGGCGATACGGACGATTTCGTTTTATGAAAAAATTACGCGACACGAAATGATCGAGCAATGTCCGTTCCAATTGCCGGGCTTCTATCTGTTTGCAGGTTTACACAGATATTCCAGAGCTTGCCTGAGGTGCCGGATTCTCGTCGGTTCCAATCCCGACAGTTGACTGACACCCGGTAACAGGTGAAATTTCACACCCGGCCAGTGCGACCGCGGGTCGGGAGTTGAAAGGCGGTCTACGGGCGGCCAGTTTGAGGAGGTGTCGTGGGTTTCACTGGCGCGGTGGACACGTGCGCGACGATCGCGCCGGCGCAGGCAAGAACATGACCCTTGCGCCAGGGTGGTCCGAGGGTTGTCCCGAGCGCTTTCAACTGACGCTCGAGATCGCGACCCCTCTTTCCGCGGGCCCGCGCGGCGAACTCGAGAACAGTGTCCTTCTCGAAGTTGATCACCGTCAGGCCGAGTTCTGCCGCAGCCCGCGTGAGAGCGTGGTGATAGATCATGCCGTCAGCGCGATTCCTGAGCCACGCATTCGCCTGAGTCTCTGCAACAGTGGCAGGCAAGTCGGGAAGCGGAGGCACTCGGATCGCGACGGCACGACACTGTGCTGGTGCAAGTTCTCGGATGAGCGTCGAGAGAGCCGATGTGGCGCGAGTGTTGGCAGACGTCTGCACATCTCGAACGAGCGTCTCGGCTTCTGAAAGCGGTATGTGGAGTGCGTTGTGGTGATACGGGGACGCGGGAAGCTCCTGATC
>JBEBGB010001360.1:0-1011 GCA_040081675.1 Vicinamibacterales bacterium | reverse complement strand
GAGCACGCTGCAGTCGAACATGCCCGCGGACGCCTTTCCCTCTTCTGTCACCGACAGCGTCACGTTGCAGATCGTCGCCGATGGCATGGGCGGAGCGGTGGGCGGCGAAGTGGCAAGCCGCATGGCGATTGGCGCGTTTGCAGACATCGTGTTGCGGACGCCCAACCTCATTCTGAGGCTGGACAAACAGAGCGCGCAGGATGTGCTGACGCGCATGGCTGCGCGCTTCGAGCAAATCAAGCAGGCCCTGGAAGCGGCAGTCCGCCGGGACTCGACACTCGCCGGCATGGGAACCACGATGACCCTGGTGGCCAACTTCCGGGCGGACCTGCTGGTGGCGCACGTGGGTGACTCGCGCGCATACCTCTTTCGGAAAGGCAGACTTGATCGGTTGACGCGGGATCAGACGATGGTGCAGTGGCTGCTGGAGCGGGGGGCGATCGAGCCGGAGGAGGTAGCCCGTCACCCGATGCGGCACCTGCTGTCCGGCGTGCTCGGCACGAAGGGAAAACCGATTGACGTGGAGCTGCGCTTTCTCGGTCTCGAGGATGGGGACCAGGTGCTGTTGTGCAGCGACGGACTGACGGAAATGGTCAAGGAGCCTGCGATCGCCGACGCGCTCGCGGGCGCCGCGACCGCGGAGATCGCCAGTCGTCGTCTCGTCGAGCTCGCGAATCAGAATGGCGGGAAGGACAACGTGACCGTCGTCGTCAGTCGCTATCAGATCGTACCGGTCGCCGATTGAGAGGCAGGCGTGCGGTCATCACCTGGCCGAAAGTCCGATCGAACGACGAACATCCAGCCGGCCGCTAGAACGACCTCGCGGTCTTCGTGCGTCGAGTATTGCTCCAGACGATCTGCCCGACACCAACGACCACGGCGATAGCTCCGTAGACGGCCCATTGGTGGTTGTTCACCATGAAGCTCACCGGCCCGCCGGGCACCATCGGTGTGTTGAAGGCCAGGTTGAACGCCTGCAGGATCCACACGACGCCCAGGAAGATGGTGATC
>JBEBGB010001359.1:0-1013 GCA_040081675.1 Vicinamibacterales bacterium | reverse complement strand
TCTTAGATCAGCCGGGAAGGCCGGGAAGGCCGAGAGGGCCAGGACGGTCAGGACGGTCGGGACGGTCGGGACGGTCGGGACGGTCGGGACGGTCGGGACGGTCGGGAAGGGCGCGTCGGCTTCAGGCTCTGGGCTTCTGGCGCGTCAGGCTTCACGCATCGGTCATTCACTTCTGCTGCCCGTCGAACCCACCGATCGGTGTCCTCCGTTCGTGTCCGTGGACTCCGTGTCAGAGCGCGTTGCACTTGGTGGAGCTTGGCAGTCGGCGTGTGAAATCGACGTTGCAGACCCTCCAGACCCTCCAGACCCTCCAGACCCTCCAGACCGTCCCGCTGTCAGGTGTCTTCAAATCCGGTCAAAGTTCTTCTCGATCTCGCGCCTGCTCAAGCGCAGCAGTACGGGGCGGCCGTGTGGACACACAGTCGAGTACGCCGTCGCTCGCAGCTCTTCCAGAATGTGGGTCATCTTCTCGTAGGTCAGTGGATAGTTGGCTTTGACCGCCGCATGACAGGCCGTCGTTGCGGCTATGCGCTGCAAGGCGTCCTGAATGTGAGCGCCACGGTCGAGTCCCTCGAGATCGCTCGCCAGCGCCATGAGCGCCTGTGCGGCGTCCGCGGTGCCAAGCAGCGCCGGAATAGCCGACACCTTCAGGGTGCCTTCGCCGAACAACTCGAGGTCGTAACCAAGTGTCGCCAGTGCGCTGGCACGCTCGACGAGCGTCTGCAGTCCGCCGGCAGGCATCTCGAGAAGCAACGGCACCAGCATCCGCTGCGACTGCAGCTCGCCGCGCGTCAACTGCTGCATGACGCGCTCGAAGAGTACACGCTCGTGCGCCACATGCTGGTCGATGATCGCAATGCCCTCGTCGTCTATCGCGATGATGAAGGTGTCACGGAACTGCCCGAGCGGAATCATCGGCCGAATCGTGGAGCCGTCAGGCGCGCTGCCCGAGATTGGGGCGACGCCGCCTTCTGCGGCGGGCGTCACCGAGCTGGTGCCGATCTCTGTTGGAA
>JBEBGB010000465.1:0-4294 GCA_040081675.1 Vicinamibacterales bacterium | reverse complement strand
GGCGCCTGGGGTCTGACCGAATCCACCTCCGGAAGTGATGCGGCCGGTATGCACACGACCGCCACGCGCACGTCAACGGGCTGGACGCTGAATGGTTCCAAGGCGTTCATCACGCACGGCCGTGTCGGGCATGTGATGGTGGTGATGGCCGTTACGGACAAGAGCGCTGCTTCCAAGGGAATCTCCGCCTTCATTGTCGAGCACGGCACTGCCGGCATGCGCGCGGGCAAGAAGGAAGACAAGCTGGGCATGCGCGCCAGCGACACCAGCGAAGTGATTTTCGACAACTGCGCGATCCCATCAGACCAGTTGCTCGGCGAAGCGGGCCAGGGGTTCGTCAACACGATGCAGGTGCTCGACGCCGGGCGAATCGGCATTGCGGCCCTGTCGGTCGGACTCGCGCAGGGCGCCTACGAGGCGGCGTTGCGGTACGCGCAGGAGCGCAAGGCGTTTGGCAAGACCATCAGCGCGTTTCAGGCGATTCAATGGAAGCTCGTGGATACGGCGACGCGCATTGAAGCCGCCAGGCTGTTGACCTATCGTGCCGCGTACCTGAAGGACGCCGGACGGCACACCACCCTCGAATCAGCAATGGCGAAACTCTACGCGAGCGAGATCGCCGTGAAGGCAGCCGACGACTGCGTGCAGATTCACGGGGGCTACGGCTTCGTGAAGGACTATCCGGCGGAGAAGTACTTTCGCGATGTCAAGCTCACGACCATCGGTGAGGGCACCAGCGAGATTCAGCGGCTGGTGATCGCGCGTCAGCTCTTTGCCCGATGACGTCGTCAGCCGGCGCCACTCTCGCCGAACGCGTGCTGGCCGCTGATCCGCGTGCGATTGCCCGCGGGATCTCGCTCATCGAAGATGAAGACGCCCGATCGGCAGACCTGATTCGCGCGCTCTTTCCTCATACGGGCCGCGCTTACGTGATTGGCGTCACTGGTCCGCCAGGCGCAGGGAAGAGCACCCTGGTGGATCGACTCACGGCGGTCCTGCGAGAGTCCCAGAAGAAGGTCGGAATCCTCGCCGTCGATCCGAGCAGCCCGTTTACAGGTGGGGCGGTGCTGGGCGATCGGCTTCGCATGAACGCGCATGCATCAGATCCGGGCGTGTTCATTCGAAGCATGGCCACACGCGGGCATCTTGGTGGTCTGTCGCGCGCCACAGGCGACGGCGCCCTGGTGCTCGACGCGGCCGGCATGGACGTGGTGATTATCGAGACCGTTGGCGTCGGTCAGGACGAAGTGGAGATCATCCGCACGGCCGACGTGTCGATCGTCACGCTGGTGCCCGGCACAGGCGACGATGTGCAGGCGCTGAAGGCGGGCATCATGGAGATTGCCGATATCTTCGTGGTCAACAAGGCTGACCGCGAAGGGGCGGATCGGCTGGTGTCCGCGGTTGAGGCCAATCTGGCGCTGCACTCGTACGGCTCAGAGGAGTGGCGGCCGCCGATCGTCAAGACCGTCGCGACGACGGGAGAAGGCGTGACGGAACTGAGTGCTGCGATTCACCGCTTCCGAGTGCACGGCGGCGCCCAGAGTGCCGAGCGGCGGCGAACGCGCGGCGCCTATCGGCTTCGAGAGCTCGTCTCGCAGCGATTCATGGCGCATCTCGAGCAGCACGTGCTGGTCGCCGGCGAATTCGACGCACTTCTCGACCGCATTGCGGCCAGGACGCTTGACCCCTACACGGCCGCGAACGACCTGCTCGCTCGAGTGCTCCGCGACTGGCCCGGTTCACACTGACCACGATCCACGACCCAGCCAGCGTGACGGCACCGCTTGCGGCGGGTCATAATAGGAAATTCGTGTCTTCGTGGCTCGATGCAGTATGAAAGCGTATCTCGATCACATCGGCATCGCCGTGTCCGACCTCCAGGCGTCGCTGGCCTTCTTCCGGGATGCCCTTGGCCTGGAGCTGGATGGTTCCGAAGAGGTGACCTCGCAGCGCGTACGTGCGCACTTCATCCATGCCGGCAATTCGAGCCTCGAACTGCTGGAAGCGACCTCGCCGGATTCTCCGATCGCGAAGTACCTGGACAAGCGCGGCCCTGGCCTGCATCACATCACGCTTCGCGTGGACGATCTGTCTGCCGCGTTGGCGCATCTCCAGACCCGTGGTGTCCGGCTGATCGACCACGAGCCTCGACCGGGCGCCGAGCAGTCGCGCGTCGCGTTCATTCATCCGTCGGCAGCGCACGGCGTGCTGGTCGAACTCAAGCAGGCGGCTCCGGCGGGGTCGCCCCTTGCGATCAGCCGCTACACCGTCGGCGATCTCGAACTGATCTCCCTGTACGACGGTACCTTTCGCCTCGACGGCGGGGCGATGTTCGGCGTCGTCCCGAAGGCGCTGTGGGAACGCAAGGCTCCGGCAGATGATACGAATCGGATTTCCATGTGCATGCGCCCGCTCATTGTTCGCGACGGAGAGCGGACACTGCTCATCGACGCCGGGCTCGGCGACAAGGAAACGGAGAAGTTCTACCGTCTCTACGCGGTCGATCGCTCGCGCACGCTCGACCATGCGCTGGCCGAGGCTGGTGTGGCACCCGACGACATCGACATCGTGCTTGCCACCCATCTGCACTTCGACCACGCGGGCGGATTCACGGTGCGGGACAACGCCGGTCGTGTGCGTCCCCGCTTTCCCAAGGCGCGATATGTCGTGCGACGCGGCGAGTGGATTGATGCCACGCACCCGCATGAACGCAATCGGGCGAGTTATCTGGCCGACAACTTCGTGCCGCTGGCCGAGGCGGGTGTGCTCGATTTCGTGGACGAGGACCGCTCGATCATGCCGGGGGTCCGCGTGCAGCGCACCGGTGGTCACACCATGCACCATCAGATCGTCTGGATCGAGTCGGGTGCGGACCGCGCGGTGTTTCTCGCGGACCTCATGCCGACCAGCGCGCACCTTCCCGACGCGTGGGTCATGGGCTACGACCTCTATCCGATGGACACGCTGTTCGCCAAGCAGGCCTTTGCCCGCGAAGTGGGCCGGCGCGAGAGCATGATCTTCTTCGAACACGACCCTGCCATTCCGGCAGCGTTCATCACCGAGCAGGATGGCAAGCTGGGCCTGCGACCACGCACATGAGCAACCCCTCGATTGGCATCATTGGCGGCAGCGGCCTGTACGACATGGCCGAACTGACCGACCGCGAAGAGCGAACCGTCGCAACGCCGTTCGGCGAACCGTCCGGTCCCTACGTGCTCGCCACGCTTCGCGGCACGCGCGTGGCCTTCCTCGCGAGGCACGGCGCAGGGCACCGCATCTCTCCGTCCGAGCTGAACTTTCGCGCGAACATCTACGGCTTCAAGGTGCTTGGCGTCGAGCGCATCCTGTCGGCGAGTGCGGTCGGCAGCTTGAAGGAAGAGTACCGTCCCCTCGACATTCTCGTGCCCGATCAGTTCTTCGATCGGACCAAGGGCCGCATCAGCACGTTCTTCGGACGCGGCCTGGTTGCGCATGTCGGGTTCGCGCATCCGATCTGCGTCGACCTGGCACGGGTGGCGGGTGACTGCGCAGAGTCTGTCGGCGCGACCGTACACCGCGGCGGGACCTACGTGAACATGGAAGGGCCGCAGTTCTCCACGCTCGCCGAGTCGCGACTCTATCGGCAGTGGGGGATGGATGTCATCGGCATGACCAACCTGCAGGAAGCCAAGCTCGCCAGGGAAGCGGAGATCTGCTACGCCACCCTCGCGCTCGTGACCGACTACGACTGCTGGCATCCAGATCACGACTCGGTGACCGTTGACCTCATCATCGCGAACCTGACGCAGAACGCGGTGACGGCACAGAAGACGATCGCGGAAGCGGTATCCCGCCTCGGTGGTCCACGCACGTGCGCGTGCAAGGACGCGCTCGCCACCGCCATCATCACCAGGCCCGAGCATGTGCCTGACAGTGTGAAGCAGGAATTGAAGCCGATTATCGGGAAGTACATGAAGTAGGTCTGGTCGGTCGGGTCGGTCGGGTCGGTCAAGAACGCCACTCGTCGCCGGCCTACCAGACCAGCAGACGTTCCAGACCGTCCGGACTGTCCAGACCGTCCAGACTTCGAAGGATTCAGCATGAACATCGTTGTGACCGGTTCGATCGCCTACGACTACCTGATGTCGTTTCCCGGGAAGTTCACCGAACACTTCCTGCCGGAACACATGCACCGCCTCAGTCTCAGCTTCCTCGTCGACTCGATGGACAAGCGACGCGGCGGTTGCGCACCGAACATCGCGTACACCCTCGCGTTGCTCGGAGAACGACCGTTGCTGATGGCGACAGCCGG
>JBEBGB010001358.1:0-1014 GCA_040081675.1 Vicinamibacterales bacterium | reverse complement strand
TGTCGACGGCGTGCTGGGGCTGTTGCGAGCCGTCGTGACGTTTCCCGCAAGACTGGTTGGCGGATCGGCCGCTCGATAGCCACAGACACGTCGCCCGCCTCGATAGCCGCCTGCGATGAGACCACACAAGCGGCAGGACCGGGAACGTCGCTAGAGCCGCCGAACGAGCGCGAGCGTCAGGTCATCGTCGAGTGGTCGTCCCCCGGCGAAACGCGCGACCTCCTGCCGAAGCGCATTGAGGACGTCGGGGCCTCGAGCTGCGAGCCGCTCCGGCAAGGCGAGCTGCGGCCCGAGGGCGACCAGTCGCTCGAAGCCGAATTCATCTCCGTCGCCGTTCTGCGCCTCGGTCAGTCCATCCGTGTAGAGCAGCAGCTGGTCGCCGGGCTCCATGCGCACGATGCGCTCTTCGCAGCGCCACTCTGGCAACAAGGGATGGATCATCGGCGCCGACGACTCCAGAACTGCTACCGACCCGTCGTGTCCAACGAGGAGACCAGTCGGATGCCCGGCGTTCGCGTATTCGAGCGTCCCGGCCGCCGACCCGAACCGCGCGCAGAACGCCGTGACGTACTTGCCGTCCGGGAAGAGCCGGCTCGCACTCGCGATTCGCTCGAGCACGGCGATGGGAGCAAAGTTGTCGACCGAGGCCGCATGAAATGCATGCTTGACCATGCCCGTGATCATGGCGGCCGGAGCACCATGGCCCGACACGTCCGACACGAGAATGACGCCAGGGCCGTCGACGCGCAGGACGTAGTCGCAGAAGTCTCCGCCGAGTTCGTCGCACGGTTCGTAGAGAAACGAGACTTCGAACCCGTTGAGGACAGCAGTTCGGTCAGGCAGCAGGCTTTGCTGAAAGACCTGTGCTGCCCGCAGCTCTTGCTCGAGACGCAGAAGGTGCGCGCGGTTCTCGTGGCTCAAGCGTCGCGACTCTACGCATCGCTGCACCAGGGTCAGCAAGACCTCCCGATCGAAGGGCTTGGTGAGAAAGAAGAACGCCTTCTCCCGGATTGC
>JBEBGB010001357.1:0-1014 GCA_040081675.1 Vicinamibacterales bacterium | reverse complement strand
CGTGAACCCCAGCGCGCAGACCGACACCAGCAGCCCAATCTACGGCATGCCCGTGCTCGAGGCCTGGAAGGCGGGGAAGGTCGTCATGCTGAAGCGAGGCATGGCAGCTGGCTACGCCGGTGTCGACAATCCGCTGTGCTACGAAGACAACACCGTGATGCTCTTCGGCGACGCACAAGCCACGGTCACCAAGCTGCTCACGGCGCTCAGGACGTCATAGGGCCGGCACGATCAGAGGCCGGCAAGGCTGGCGGGGCAGGCGGGACGGGCACGGTCAGCGCTGCGAGCGAAACTCCACGCCTATAGCCCGGAGCCTAGAGCCCGAAGCCTGCTAAGATCAGCGAATGGCTTATCCCGAATTCTTTGTCGCCCCCATGCGTGCGGAACTCGTCGACCTCGGCTTCGAAGAACTGCGCACGCCTGAGGCAGTCGACGCTGCCGTAACGGGTTCGACAGGCACCCTGCTCGTCGTCGTGAACTCGGTGTGCGGTTGCGCGGCTGGAAAGGCTCGTCCGGGTATCGCGCTTGCCTTGAGGCACGGGGCGCGGCCTGACCGTCTGACCGCAGTGTTCGCCGGCTTCGATATCGAAGCAACAGACCGTGCGCGTGGCTACTTCTCGGGGTTCCGCCCCTCGTCGCCGTCGATCGCATTGTTGCAGGACGGCAAACTCGTCTACATGATGGAGCGCCACCAGATCGAAGGTCGCGGCCCGCTCGACATTGCAGCCGACCTGCAGTCGGCGTTCGCGAAGTACTGCGCGGCGCCCGTTACGCATTGAAAAAGGCAGGCAAGGCAGGCTGGGCGGGCAGGGCTGGCCGGCCCTCCTATCCTCCCCGCGTGTGCATCTCCAGGTGCGGGTTCTTCTTCAGCGTACTCACTGGCACGAACGCTCGACGCTCACCTAGCGCGAGCCGTGTCTCAGCGCCCCGGTCGTCGCGTGCAGTCCATGAGGACGTGATCAGCGCCTTCAGTTCGTCGACACTCGCTCCGCCTCGCAGTGCACCGCGCAGGTC
>JBEBGB010001356.1:0-1014 GCA_040081675.1 Vicinamibacterales bacterium | reverse complement strand
TGGGCAACCTATCCGATCGCGCGGGCATCCGACGTGCCGCCGATCGACGTCGTGTTGGTCAATCATCCCGAGCAACCGTCGACCGGAGCTGGCGAACCGTCGACGCGCGCCGTTGCAGCGGCCATTGCCAACGCTGTGTTCGATGCGACGGGTGTCCGACTGCGACAGGTGCCGTTCACGCCGGAGCGCGTGAAAGCCGCCCTCGTCTAAGGGAACCGAAGGGCCGCAGTACACTCGCATCTGTGCACGCCATCGCTACCGTCGGACTGACGAAGCGGTACGGCCGTCGGTGGCCACCGGGGCGGCTGCCGCGCCTCGGGGCTGCGCCACCTTCGATCCACGCGCTCGAGTCGCTCGACATCTCGGTGCGCGAAGGCGAAATCTTCGGCTTCCTCGGACCAAATGGTGCCGGCAAGAGCACGATGATCCGTCTACTGCTTGGCTACCTGCATCCCACGGCCGGCGAAGGCCGCGTCCTCGGGCTCGACATCGTCCGCGACAGTGTGGCCATTCGTCGCAGGATCGGATACCTGCCAGGTGGCATCGCGCTCTACGACTCGCTCACCGGCGAGCGCGTGCTCGATTACCTTGCCGAGTTGACCGGCCGGGAGCCCGTTCGGCGCAAAGAGTTGTGCGAGCGGTTGGAGCTGTCGTCCAGCACGCTGCGTCGACTGGTCCGCGACTACTCACGCGGCATGCGGCAGAAGATCGGCATTGTCCAGGCCCTGCAGCACGATCCGGAACTGGCGATCCTCGACGAACCGACCGAAGGACTCGATCCGTTGATGCAGCGCGCCTTCTACGGAATTCTCGACACGCTCAAGGCGGAAGGTCGGACGATCTTCTTCTCGTCGCATGTCTTGTCTGAAGTGGAGCGGGTGTGCGATCGCGTGGCCATCATTCGGCATGGGCGGTTGGTTGCGACGCAGGAGTTGGACGGGTTCCTCGCAAGTCGCAAGCGAATCGTGGATATGCGTTTTGTGGGGCTGCCGCCGCGGCTGGACGGCGTGCCAG
>JBEBGB010001355.1:0-1014 GCA_040081675.1 Vicinamibacterales bacterium | reverse complement strand
GATCCACGGCGTGCCGAACTGATCGATCAGCATGCCGAACCCCTTCGCCCAGAACGTCGCCTGAAACGGCATCTGCACCTTGCCGCCGGTCGCAAGCGCATTGAAGACGCGCTCGCCCTCGGCAGCCTCGTCAAAGTGAATGGCCACACAGAATCCGGCGGGCTTGGTGAACTGTCCAGGAGGCGCGTCTGCCCCCTGCAGCACCTGGTCACCGGCCTGCAGCGTCACGTGCATGACGCGGTCGTGCGCTTCTGGTGGCGTGTTGGCAGCCATTGGCGATTCGCCCATGGTCTGAATGAAGGCGATCTTTCCGCCCAGGGCTTTCTCGTAGAACTCAAAGGCTTCGCGGCATCGGCCGTCGAAGGCGAGGTACGGATTCAGTTTCATGACTCGGCTCCAGACTCGGCACTCGAACTCGCCGCGCGCTCCATCACACTACAAGTGCAGCGCGCCGGCAAGCGCTCGTTCCAGTTGGCTGGCCAGGTCAACTACGGGCCACTGGTCGACGCGAGACCTGGCTGCACAAGGACGCCTGCGCTCCCCGTTGCAAAACTCCACCAACTGCCGTTGTCCGCCGCGGTTGTCCCGGCCGAATTCACCGCGCGCGCTTGCCAGTAGTACACCGCGTTGGCCGACAGCGGCCCTACCATCGCGCCGTCGCTCGGCGTCGACACCCACGGCCCATCGCACGCGCCATCGTTCGTCCTGTCCACACAGAATTCGTAGTGCGTGGCCCCGGCACTCGCCTGCCAAATCACCGTCACGGTCGGCGTCTCTTGTCCGGATGCCCCATTGACCGGAGTCACCTTGCCAAACGCCGTCGGCGCCTGCGACGGTCCTGCGGCGTAGGCTTCCACTTCCGTGATCCGGCTCCACGTGGCGAGCGCTCCGCTCACCCAGATCCGAATTCCGGTGGTCAGCACCGGCGCGAAGTTCAGCCGCCGCCACACTTGCGTGTTGCCGCTGATGACCCCACCCGGAACCGTCACCCACTCGGTCCCGCTCCACGTCTGC
>JBEBGB010001354.1:0-1014 GCA_040081675.1 Vicinamibacterales bacterium | reverse complement strand
CGGATGAGTACCGCATCGTAACCATCCTCCCATGCCTGAGCCACTGTCGCCGCAATTTGATGATTCGTCTCATGGCCCGTTAGATCGATCTGCGCCGGACGGTTGGCGCGATGGAGCAGTGGAAGGATATTTTGCCCATTACCCGATCGTGCGGCCCGATCCGCAAATTCCGCAGCAAGCTCAGGGTTCCTCGTCGTTGACACTCCCATTGGTCCCACTGAGCTTGCAGACGTACGGCCGCCTTTAGCGAGATCGAGATTCCGCGGCTACGCAGCCGCGGCCCCACTGAAGCTAACCTGCGAGCACCGGACGGGACCGCGCTGAAAAATGCCGCGCAAGGGCCTGCCGAAGCGTGGGTTGGGGACCCATGCCGAGCATCCCCGGGGCGCCTGGTCACTCTCTGATTCGCGTCGCTCCTCTCCGCTCTCTTATACTTGTCCTTCAACACTCGATTGTTCTCTTCGTGATTCCTCTCTCCTCATGCCCATCCGCGACGTCCTCATCATCGGCGCGGGCCCCTCGGGCCTGGCGACGGCCATCGCCGCCAAACAGCTCGGCCTCGACTATGTCGTCGTCGAGAAAGAGATCCTCGTCAACTCGATCTTCAACTTCCCGACGCACATGGTGTTCTTCACGACGCCCGAGCTGCTGGAGATCGGCGGGCTGCCTCTCACGACTCCCTACGACAAGCCGACACGACTCGAGGCGCTGCGCTACTACAGGAAGGTCGTGGACACCTACCAGCTCCAGATCGCCTTTCACGAACAGGTCGTCGAGATTGAGCGGGAGGGCGAGATCTTCGTCGTGACGACGGAGAGCAAAGGCTCGCGTCGGGTCCGCGAGGCGAGGGCCGTGGTGCTGGCGATCGGGTATTTCGATCGTCCCAACTACCTGGGCGTGCCCGGCGAGGATCTTCCCCACGTATCGCACTACTACTCCGACGCCCATCCGTATTACCGGCAGCGGGTGGTGGTCGTGGGAGGGAAGAACGGCGCGGCCGAGGCCGCGCTGGAG
>JBEBGB010001353.1:0-1015 GCA_040081675.1 Vicinamibacterales bacterium | reverse complement strand
CGCACGCGAATCGGTGTACGCCGAGCGCGTGAGAATGACGTCGCCCACCGCGAACCACCGCCCGCGCGACCCGGCACCGGTGGCGAGAAATTCGCGCGACGATGCGGCGACGCCGGCGCCGACGTGCACACGCACCGCCTCTACGTTGTCCGACAGTCGTACCGTCGAATACTGTCCGCTGAGCCAGGCCTCCGGACACGACGTCCTGGCCTGTGGTTGCGGCGTTCCTGAAATCTCCTGCATCCCCACCACGTGTACCTGTCCCCCCGCGCGCGTCTTACTCCTCGGTCTCGCCCGGCGTCACCGGCCCCGATCCGGAACCATCGCTCGGGTCGGCCACGTTCGACGGCATGAAGATGTTGTAGTCGGGCGACCCCACCTCGGGCTCGTCGACGCCAATGATCTTCGGCACGGGTTTCGGTTCCTTCGAGCTGCCGCTGCCTGGCGCGCCGCCGCTGTTGATCAGCACCATGGTGCCCTGGATGGCGACGCCCGCCGGCCCGACGGTGATGAAGCTCCCGCCAGCCTTCAGCGTGATCATGACGCCGGCCTCGATCACCACGTTCATCCCGGCCTTCAAGTAGATGTTCATCCCGGCATCTTCCGAGATGCCGCCGCCCGCCTTCAGCGCGAGGTCACCACCGATCTTGCGCGTCAGGTCCTGTCCGATCACGCCGACATCGTCGGTGGCGACCTTACGGTAGACGTTCTGGCCGACCGTTTCCACGCGGTCCTTGTAGACCTCGAGGTGACGATGGCCTTCTACTGTTTCGTGCCGGTCCTCTTTCACGTGGATGTTCATCTCACGCGAGGCGTGCATGTAGAACTCCTCGAGGCCAGCCAGATCCTCGAAGCGCAGCTCGTTGCACTTGCCGCCGCCCATCGTGCTATCGGTGCGGATCACAGAACGCGTCTTGTAATCCGGCAGGGTGTAGGGCTGGCCCTGGTCCGCGTTGTACACCGCGCCCGTCACCATCGGCTGATCGGGATCGCCCTCGAGGAAGCCGACCAGCAC
>JBEBGB010001352.1:0-1015 GCA_040081675.1 Vicinamibacterales bacterium | reverse complement strand
AGCATCATCGAGCGCGCCGTGCCGAGGCCGGTCACACCGGTCTATATGCAGCTCTCGGAGATTCTGCAGGGGCGTCTCCACGGTGCGCTCACCGGTCAGCAGGCACCTGAGGAGGCACTGGCAGATGCCGCGCGCGAAATGACGGCGCTGCTGACACGTACGGGTCTGGCGGGGCCGAGCGTCCGCGAGGCGAGGCCATCGTCGGTCGGTGTCGGGGCGCGGCCATGACGAAGTCCACGACCGAACGGGCGGACGAGCGACTCGCGTGGCGCCTGCTCCTGCCCGGCGTCGGCATCATCGGTGTCGTTGCCGTCGTGCCGCTCGCGTGGACAATCTGGGAGTCGCTGCACCTCCACGATCTCAGGATGCCGTGGCTGGGACGGCCTTGGATCGGCCTGGGCAACTACGTCGAAGCCTTGACGTCGCCAAGGTTCATCGCCGCATGGGAGCACACAGTGTTCTTCACGGTGGTGAGCGTCGCCATCGAGCTGGCGCTGGGACTGATCCTCGCGGTCGGTATGAGCCGCGCCGGACGCCGACGCGGACTGGTGCGCATGGCCGTGCTCATGCCGTGGGCCATCCCGACCGTTGTCGTCGCCCTGATCTGGCGGTTCATGTTCGACAGCGAATCGGGCATCGTCAACGCGACGCTGGGGAGCATGGGCGTCCCGACCGACGGGTTGATCTGGTTTGTCCGCCCGTGGCTTGTGTGGGTACCCGTCATCCTGGCCGACGTGTGGAAGATGACGCCGTTTGTCACGCTGCTCCTGCTCGCCGGGCTCGAGAGCATCGACCAATCGCTGTACGAAGCGGCGCGGCTCGACGGCGCCGGACCCTGGCAGCAGTTCGTGGAGATCACACTTCCGCTCCTCAGGCCAACGTTGACGGTGGCGGTGCTGTTCAGGACGCTCGATGGCCTTCGTGTCTTCGATCTGATCTATGTGTTGACGGGAGGCGGCCCAGGGACAGCCTCAGAGCCGATCTCTCAGTACACGTTCAACGCCATCCTGCAGAA
>JBEBGB010001351.1:0-1017 GCA_040081675.1 Vicinamibacterales bacterium | reverse complement strand
GCGAGCCGTCAGGCGTCTACCGACGGCGCCGGGCTGGCCGCGAAAGCGGCGGCGGTCCATCCGGGCGAGCGAAGGCGAAGACTCACCGGAGAGACGACGGAAGGACTGGCCGAACGACCGAACCCACCATCACCGGGCCTAGCGTGAGGACACGAGGACGGGGCGCGGCGGCGAAGCGGCGGGGCTTTGGCACGGGCGTGACAGCACGCTGTTCCACTGGCGCGGCTGTGCCGGACCGCCGCTGGTCGCCTTGCGACGCCGACGCACGCCGTCCGAAGGTAGCGAAGACAGCAGACCACCGGGACACAATGCCGGGCCTCGCGCTGAACTGATCGAAACTGTGGGGAAACGAGCGGGAGCACCTTGCGCAACTCGTGGAGCTGTGGCGCTCAGGAACTGACCGATGGTAAGACGTTCGCCCAGCCTGCGCACCATCGACACGCAGGCTGGACGCTGCGAGGCAATCGTTATCCGCCGACGCTGACGGCCTTCAAAATGACTGACGCCGCACGCTGGATGCGGTCCAACGAACCCGAGAGAGCCTCGCGGTCGCCGCGGTAGAGCAAGATGTAATCGCGCGACGCGTCAGACGTGTTCAGTCCTACTGCCCCGCCGACGACGAAGGCCACCGCCTCGGCTTCGAGTTCGCGCGTGTCGCGTGAGGCGGGTCGGTGGTCCGCTCGGTGCAAGAGCTCGTGAGCGTGCTCGTGAACGAGAGTCGTGAATTCCATGGCGGGCGAGAGACCGTTGAGGAGCCGAATGCATCCGCCGCTTGACGTGCCAAGTGCGCCGCCAAGTTCGTCGGCGTACTCGATGGCAATGCCCTGTTCGAGAATAGCCGTTTTGAGCAAGGCTGTCCTTGCGCCGGGATCACCTGAGGCTTCGATGGGCGTCGGCAGGGGCTCGCCGTCGGTCTGATCGACATCTTATCTCGGGATTCCGCAACCTGGACAGCTGGCAACACCGTCTCACGTGCATTGGACTATCGAATTGGGCCTGACGACCATTTCGCGCCCA
>JBEBGB010000464.1:0-4309 GCA_040081675.1 Vicinamibacterales bacterium | reverse complement strand
AGGTGTCGAGGAAGTGCATGGTGGCGGAAATCGAGGGTCTGGGGAATCGAGCGCGCCAAGATGGCGGGGCGCCCGGCGTCCTCAGCTTAGCATCGTCGCAGAGGCCCGCTGCGAAGACGCTGCGCGGGCTGCAACTGCGAACCCGTGAGAGTCCTGCGGTCTCGCCATGAGGCACCGCGGCAGGTGTCCGCGCGAGTGCGCGCTTGACCGTTACTCGACCGTGACGCTCTTCGCGAGATTGCGCGGCTGATCGACGTCGCACCCGCGTCGAACGGCGATGTCGTATGCCAGCAACTGAAGCGGCACCGTCATGACAATCGGCGTCAGCAACTCCGGAACGGCCGGAACTTCCAGTACGAAGTCCTTCGAGCGGTCGAGGATCGACGACAGCTTGTTGTCGCCGCGAGTCGTGAGGGCGATGATCGAGCCGCCCCGCGCCTTCACTTCCTGCATGTTGCCGATCATCTTCTCGAACACCGCGTCGTGCGGGGCGATGGCGACCACCGGCATCTGTTCGTCGATGAGCGCAATGGGGCCGTGCTTCATTTCACCAGCCGGATAGCCTTCGGCATGAATGTAGGAGATCTCCTTGAGCTTCAGCGCGCCTTCGAGTGCGATGGGGTAGTTGATGCCGCGGCCCAGGTAGAGGAAATCGGTACGCGCATGGAAGCGCGCGGCCACTTCTTCGACCTCTGGCGCAAGCTTCAGCGTCTGCTCGAGCAGCAAGGGAAGCTGGAGGAGCGCGTCAACGTGCGGCTTCGACGCTTCTGCCGACATAGAGCCGCGCGCCTGGCCGAGCCGAAGCGCCAGCAGGTAGAGCGCGACGAGCTGCGACGTGAAGGCCTTGGTCGACGCGACGCCAATCTCGGGGCCGGCGTGCGTGTACACAGTACCGTCGGTCTCGCGTGTCGCCATGCTGCCAACGACATTGCAGACCGCGATGCTCGACGCGCCGTATTTCTTCGCTTCGCGCAGCGCAGCGAGCGTATCGGCCGTCTCGCCCGACTGGGTAATGACAATCGCCAGGGTCTTGGGGCTGACGATTGGATTGCGATACCGGTACTCCGACCCGTAGTCGACTTCGACCGGAATACGCGCCAGTTGTTCGACGAGGAACTTGCCAACCAGTGCAGCGTGCCACGACGTGCCGCACGCGAGGATGGTGACGCGCTCGACCGCCGCGAGCTGCTTCTCGGTGATCTTCATCTCTTCGAGAAACACGCGTCCCGTGTCCTGCGACACGCGGCCGAGGATGGTCTCACGAGCAGCAGTCGGCTGCTCGAAGATCTCCTTCAGCATGAAGTGCTTGTAACCGGCCTTCTCCGCCATGATCGGGTCCCACAGTACGCGCTGCGTGGTCGCCGATACGGGCCGTGCGAAGAAGTCGGTGAAGGTGACGCCGGTGCGCGTGATGATGGCCATTTCCTCGTCGCCGAGAAAGACCACGTCGCGCGTGTGACTGAGAATGGCGGGGATGTCGGACGCGACGAAGAATTCCTTGTCGCCCAGCCCCACGACAATCGGCGGACCGTTGCGGACCGCGACGATCTTCTCCGGGTCGTCGGCCGAGATCAGCACGAGAGCGAACAGGCCTCGCATCAACATGAGCGCGCGCCGTACCGCGTTCTCGAGACCATCGTCTTTCGTCTCGCGTTCGACGAGATGGGCGACGATCTCCGTGTCGGTCTCGGTCACGAACTTGTGACCCTGGCGCTGCAGTTCGTGCTTCAAATCGAGGTAGTTCTCGATGATGCCGTTGTGAACCACCACGATCCGCCCGGTGCAGTCACGATGCGGATGGGCGTTTTCCTCGGTCGGCCGCCCGTGCGTGGCCCATCGTGTGTGGCCAACACCGTAGTCGCCCGTGATCGGATCTCCGACGATGACGTGTTCCAGGTTGGCGAGCTTGCCAGCACTCCGTCGAAGGCTGATCTCTCCGTCCTGGACGACGGCAACGCCGGCGGAGTCGTATCCGCGATATTCCAGCTTGCGCAGCCCGTCGATCAGGACGGGAACGACGTCTTTGTGTCCGATGTAACCGATGATGCCGCACATACTTGAAAACCCCGAATCTAGTCCGCGTTGTCTATCCGCTTACGTTCGACCCAACCCTCGATGTTGCGCTGCTTGCCCGCGCTGACAGCAAGCGATCCGGCCGGCACATCCTCGCGAACAGTGGTCCCGGTCCCGACATACGCACCCTCACCGATCGTGACTGGCGCGACGAGCTGGCTGTCGCTGCCGATGAACGCGCCATCTTCAATCGTCGTGACGTGCTTTTTTCGCCCGTCGTAGTTGCATGTAATCGTGCCCGCGCCGACGTTGACGCCGGCGCCGATCACCGCGTCTCCAAGGTAGGTGAGGTGCATCGCCTTCGAGCCCTCGCCGAGCCGCGTCTTCTTCAACTCGACAAAGTTGCCCACCTTGGCGCGTCCGCCGAGTTCGGCGTGACCCCGCAGATGCGCAAAGGGACCGACCGCGGAGTCCGAGCCGATTACGCTATCGGTCACTACCGAGTGGTCGAATACCACCACACGGTCGCCGACCGTTGAACCGGCGATGCGCACGCCCGAGTGGATGACACAGCCGGACCCGATGATGCTGCCGCTGGCGATTGTCACGCCCGGCTTCACCACGGTGTCCACGCCGACGTGCACATCCCCGTCGATGTAGATCGTCTCCGGATCTTCGAGCGTCACACCCGATGCCATCAGCTCGGTGTTCTTGCGTCGACGCAGGTACCGCCCTACCGTCGCCAGTTCCATCCGGCTGTTGACACCGAGAATCTCCGCGTCGTTGGCCACGCTCACGGTCTCAACCGTTCGATGTTCGGCTCTGTAGATCGACACCAGATCCGGCAGGTAGTACTCGCGCTGTGCGTTCGCGGTGCCGATGCTCCTGACCGCATCGAAGAGTCCGCGGATTTCGAACGCGTAGATGCCGGAGTTGATCTCCGTGATGGCGCGTTCGCTCGCGTTCGCGTCCTTCTCCTCGACGATCCGTGCAATCTTCTCGCCGTCGCGAACGATTCGACCGTAACCATGCGGGTCTGCGACGACCGCCGTCAGGACGGTTGCCGCCGCATGCGACTCGGTGTGCACTCGTACCAGCTGCTCGAGCGACTCCGCCGAAAGCGCCGGCACATCTCCCGACAGCATCACGAGCGTGCCGTGTGCGTCGCGCAAGATCGCCTCGGTAGTCAGAAGCGCGTGAGCCGTGCCCAGTTGTGGTTCCTGCACCACGAATTGAATGTGGCTGCGTGCGGCCAGCGCACCACGCACCGTATCGGAGTGGTGACCGACAACGACGGTGACCGACGCAGGCGCCAGCCGGCCTGCAGCCGCGAGGACGTGCTCAATCAGCGGTTGACCGGCAACCCTATGAAGCACCTTGGGAAGCGCAGACTTCATGCGCGTTCCCTTTCCGGCCGCAAGAATGACGATATGGACGTCAGGCATGACGTCCCTGATTATGACTTGTTTGGTGCTGTTGTTGAGCTAGAAGTGGGGCCTGGCTACCTTCGGCGGGCCTCCAGCCCTTCCAGACGCCACGCCGGTCCCCAAGCTCGCGAGACGCCGGGAGGCTTAACCACTCAATCGCGTTTATGCGAGGTTGGCTCCAACGCTGCGTGGAACGCCTCATCGTCGTGCAGAGGCTCGAGGTCGGGATCGCGACGGGCGAGACCCCGATTTTCACCATTTAGGGCAATAGACCGCTCTAAATGCGCGATGGACTCAGCGTGTTCTCCGCGCTGTGCGTGGGCGACCGCCAGCATGTAGAGCGCATGGTCGTTGTCGGGATCTTCATCTCGTACGAGTCGCAGGTGAGAAATCGCCTCGTCGTATCGACCGCCGTTCAACGCCAGAGTGGAGGCGTAGAGTCGTTCCTGAATGCTCTGCGGCGAGGTCGCGGGCGGCGTCGCGTGACGCCGGCATACGTTCAGATACAAGCGAACACGCTCGTGTAGCTCGCGCTCCTCGGGAAAGGAACTCAGGATCCGCTCGAATAGAACCAGCGCGTTGTTGTAATCGTGCTGCTGCAGCGCGGCGAATCCCTTCTCGTACAGCGCGACAGCCTCGACGTAGGTCGACCGACGCTGGCCGCTGGGACCGGCGCTGGTCGACTTGGCTTTGGATGGCTCGGTACTCAGGCCCGCACTCGGGTCCTGTCCGGGGCTGGGAGCTTTCGATTTCGGCCGCGGTCGCTGCTTCGCCATAGTGAAGGGAGCGTATCTACGCCAAGCGGGACGCTACAGAACGAAAAACGCTCGAACCTTATCAGAACCGCACAAATTAGGTCAAACGGGAGA
>JBEBGB010001350.1:0-1019 GCA_040081675.1 Vicinamibacterales bacterium | reverse complement strand
GCACGCCGTAGGCACCATAGCCAAGTCCGTACTCGCTCGACAGTAAGCCCCACTGTCCCGGATAGAAATCGGAGAACATGGCGAGCCCGGAGCCACCACCACCTCCGCCGCCAGACGCACGCCGCACTTCAAATTTCTTGGGGTAGTACAGCGCCACCATCAAGTCGATCACTTCGCCGTGGACGTGCGCCTCGGACAGCTGCACGAGTTCGCGGCGTGCGACGGGCACGCGGATGGCGCCCTCCGAAAGCCAGGCCTCAACCGCACTCGGCGCGACGGCGTCGCTCGCCTCGATGACATCCTCGATCGTGACGCGTGACAATGTCGTGCGAGGCAGCGCGAGTGCCTTCACGTCGCCGGCCACTGGCGAAGGCGGCGCGTCGCTCGAGCGCCAGAAACGCTGGACCCGCGTCTGTTCGGTGCGGCCCCTGCTCTTGATCACCTGCACGTCGAGCCATTGGTCGGCGCCGATCAAGGCGGAGAGACCGCTGTTGCCCACTTCGGGTTGATTCGGACAGCTGAGCGTCGACGACAGGAACAGCCGGGTGCCCGACTGCGCCCAGCGGCTCTGGCGCGTGCTCGTGCAGTCGTTTTCGGAAGAGCGCTGCGGAGCACCATCGGCAACGATCGTTTCGGCAAGCACTTCGCGGTCGCCGGCGAACGTGATCCGTCTGACGCCTGCGCCATCGGCTGTCGGCACGATGCAGAGCTGCAGCACATCTGCTCCACCTGACCGACCCGAAGGTCTCCAGCATCCGAGCCACGCCGACCATCGCGAATCGAGTGACCCCACGGTGGTGGAGTTCTGACGTCCAACGGAGCCCGCCGATTGCGCGTGAATCCCTTGTGGCGCGACGAGCAGCAAGCTGACCGTCATGAGCGTGCGAATGCGAATCATGATGCGCTCCTCAGACCTCGCTAAAACACGACGCTGATGCCGGAACTGGCGCGGAAGCCAGCCAGGTCGATCCCGTCAAAACCGCTGAAGTCGGAATCCAGCTCCGAGTGCAGCCACGAAT
>JBEBGB010001349.1:0-1020 GCA_040081675.1 Vicinamibacterales bacterium | reverse complement strand
GCGCATCGATGTGCGGCTCGAGGGCATTGAAAGCGTATGGAAGCGGTGGAAGTGAATGAGCCATTACGGAGGTTCCTCCTGTTGCGTTCTCAGGCCAGTCAGTACTCGAGAACGGATCGTAGTCAGTTGCCGGCCAAATGGCCAATACCTAGCGAGGCTGGTGCCTCAGACCAACGAGCGTGTCGCGGACGGAGCCTCGCTAGTCAACCCTATTGCGTTTGCCCGGCTCCGCCGGGCGGTCGTCTTGCCGGAGTAAGACATGCCGCATTCGCAAGACTTCGGGTCGGTCAAGACTCCTCCGGCGCGCGAATCATGCGCGCGCGGTGCGTATGTCGAGCTCATCGAATGGACAGCATCCTCTCGAGCGCGACCCGGTTCCAATGCTTCTGGCTGTCAGGCACGACGATTCGGTTGTGCACTTCGCCAGCGACCAGACCTTCGAGCACCCACAGCAAATGGTTCGGGGACACGCGGAACATCGTCGAGCAGAGACAGCCGAACTGATCGAGCGAGAGGACCATTCGATCTGGCGCGACTTGTTGCGCCAGTCGGTTCACCAGGTGCACTTCCGTGCCGACCGCCCAAATCGATCCTGCGGGGCTCTCCTTCACCTGCCGGATGATGTATTCCGTCGAACCGCTATCGTCCGCAGCCTGAACCACGTCCCACGGAACTTCGGGATGCACGATCACCCGCAAGCCCGGATGCTGGGCACGAAGTTGTTCGATCTGCCGGACGGTGAACCGGACGTGGACCGAACAATGCCCTTTCCACAAAATGATGCGCGCGCGCCTCACTTCGTCCGCCGTAAGTCCTCCGAGATCTTCGTTCGGATCCCACACCACCATCTGATCGAGCGGCACACCCATCTTGTATGCAGTGTTGCGGCCAAGGTGCTGATCGGGCAGAAACAGGATCTTCTCGCCGCGCTCCCACGCCCACTCGAGCGTAGGCGCTGCGTTGGACGAGGTGCACACGACGCCGTCGTGTTCGCCGACGAAGGCTTTGATGGCGGCTGAC
>JBEBGB010000463.1:0-4318 GCA_040081675.1 Vicinamibacterales bacterium | reverse complement strand
CGCGCGCAGAGCCTGGATGTCGGCAGGAGTCGCTTTGTGAGCAACCGCGTCCTGAATGGCGGCGTCCGCGGCGGATTCGTCTCCGGTATCCAACGCCGTCCGCGCGCGCATCAACGCGACACGTAACGACTCGGCGCTGGCTCGTTCTCGCCGGCGTTCAGCCTGCCGGCGCAGCTGCTCTTCAGCGTCGGTCCGCGCCCGCTCGATGTCAGCGAGTGCCGCAGCAACCGAAGGGTCGTCAGTGCGGCACCCGTCCAGGAGGCGTTGGGCCCGGCCGTACGCACCGGCGTCCAACTGCTGCCGGGCCTCTGCGACCGCGTCGGCGATGCGCGCACGTTCTCGCGTCTCCTCGATCGCTCGTTCAACGGCGTCCCTCAGCGAGAGCGCGTCAGGGGAATGCTCATCAATTCGCAGCGCACTCTCGACCTCACGCAGCGCGGCAGACCATTCGCCCTTGTCGAAGTTGATCCGAGCACGGACGACCGCCGCGTTGAGGGTATCTTGCCGCCGCTCGGCCTCGAGTTCCGCCAGTCTTCTGCCCAGATCGTCGGCCGCGGCCTGGACCAGGCGGTGAGACTGCGGGAGCGCTCCGAGCATCTGCATCGCCGCCTGATGTTCCCCGCGGCCGAATCGACGCTGCACCTGGTCCAGCGAGTCGATCACACGCTGCTCGTCCTTCTGGCGCGCACGCGCCTGCTGCAGCGCAGCCTTCACCGCCAGCGCCGGCACGTTCCCCGCATCGATCGACAGAGCCTCCGTGATGAGACGTTCGGCCGTGTCCGGGTCGTCGGCGTCCATTGCGGCTTGTGCCTTCGCCGCGACGACCAGCGCAGCCTCGGCACGCGCCTTCGCACGAGCGAGTTCGGCCTGTTCGCGTAGAGCGCGTACATCCGGGTGATCAGCGCGGATGGCCGCCGCTGACGACAGCAGTTCCGACGCCCGGGTCAACGCGCCAGTTGCGAGATGACGCCGAGCCTCCACCACCCACTGCTGAATCTGGCGCTCATCGATCGCCCGGTGCGCTCGGTCGATCAACGCCGACGCCCTCGCCTCCTCCGGGTCGAGCATGAGTGCCTGCTCGCAGGCTTCAACGGCCGCATCGTAACTACCCTGGCTGAACGCGCGGTCTGCCGCCTCGACATGGGCATCGATATGTTGCTGACGAAGTCGCGCCAGGCTGGCGCGGTCACTGGCACCTCGACTCCCCGAGTTCGGCACCTGCCCCTGAGGCGGCGTCAACACGGCCTGGCCGCCGGAGCGGGGTGACGTGGGGGACGCCCTGAGTACGCCGTCGCTCACAGACTTGCGCGCTGCGGCCAACTCCGCTTGCATCTGCTGAATGGTTTGAAACCGCTGCTCGGGAGACTTGGCCAGGGCGCGGTTCACGACTCGAACCACGCGAATGTCCAGGCCGGGCGCCAGTTCATCGAGCGGCACTGGTTCGGCGCGCACAATGCGGTCGAGAACACCGTCGCTCACCTCACCAGGGAACGCCTGGTGCTTTGACAGCAGCTCGTAGAGCACCGCGCCGGTGGCGAAGACGTCCGATCGGGCGTCGACGACCCCACCTGACACCTGTTCGGGCGCCATGTAGTTCGGCGTACCCATCAGAACGCCGGGCTGCGTGAGGCCGGACGCGCCAAGCTTGGCGATGCCGAAATCGAGAATCTTGACCGTGCCGTGTTCGCCCAGCATCAGGTTGGCCGGCTTGATGTCGCGATGAACCACACCGGAACGATGGGCATGCGCCAGACCCGAACACACGTCCTCGACGAAACGAAGCGCCTGGCCAATAGGAAGGTCGGACTTCGAGCGTATGAGTTCGGCAAGCGTGACGCCCGGCACGTACTCCATGGCAATGAACGGTCGGCCGTGGTACTCGCCGATATCGAAGATCGTCACGATGTTCGGGTGCGAGAGACCGCCGGCCGACTTGGCTTCTCTGGAGAAGCGAGTGCGCAGTTCCTCGGAGTCGTAGCCGTCGCGCAGCAGTTTGATCGCGACTTCGCGGCCGATCCGGGGGTCTCGGGCGCGGTACAAGGAACCCATCCCGCCATGGCCGATGAGGGCGAGCACTTCGTAGCGGCCGAGCGACGTGGGAAGCGTCACGGCAGTGAGCGATGTGGAAAGGAGGATCTTACATCAGCGACCCTCGAGGTTGGCGCTCGAAGTCCGACAGTCTGGGTATCGTCAAGGCGACGGGCGACCGCATCGGCGGCCACGGTGGTGGCGCGGCTGTGCCACCGGCGCGCCTTCAGTCTCCCGCCTTCAGCGAAAAAGCAACATGGGCAAAGGTCGGTTGATACCTGGTTACCTGGGACATGGGTGCGATGCCGGTGACTCGGTACAGGACCTTACCGATTGGCATGGAGTAGTCCACCACGGCGTCCTGTCCGACCACGCCGTCTCTGGTGTACCGGGTCAAAATGAATTTGCGACCGGCTACGTCCTTGAGTTCCTGATCGAACTTCTGCACCGCGGTTTCCCGCTTCTTCAGGTACTCATCCCGCAGATAGGTGGCGAGCATTTCATTGACGTCCAGGCTGTCCGCGAGCTGCCATCGCTCGACGATAATCGAAGCGCCCGGCAGGCTGTTCTTGGTCTTCTCGGTCACGACCAGAAGAAAGGTATTGAATCCGCGCGCGAGCTGCCAGTCCTTCGGCAACTCGATGGTGAAGCCCCCGAGGGCCACCTTCGGAACCTCGAAGTCCTTGGGACGCGGGCTCCGCATGAACCACGGGTCGGACGGCGCCTGAGCCCAGGCTGACGTGGCCCAGAAGAGTGCGCACACGCCGACAACAAATCCGCAGGTCCGACGGGAAGCCGCTGCCGAGAGAGCACGTCGTTTCAGAATGGTCATCGCGGTGCACGACTCGAGGACTTGCGTTCGTTCGCGACAGCGTAGCACGGGTCGGTCGGCGGCAACCATGCGGCGGCGAGATCGTACTGCTTGGCGGCTTCGTCGGGTTTGAACGTGCCGAACAGTATTCGTCCCATGTTGCACGCGTCATGGCCCGCCGCCACCTTTGCCGTGTTCAGCCGTTCCAGAGCGGCGTCGACAGGCAGCGTCGCATCGTCCAAACCTGCCTGCCTGTACGCCTCGACCGCTCGGTCGAACTGACGGGTCCGCACCATTTCGGCGGCCGATTCGAACTGCTTTCGCGCGGCCTCCTTCAGTCTCGATCTGACCAGGCTCACTCGCTCAGTAACGCCGCTATTCGCGTCGCCCCGGTATCGATAGTTCGTTCCAGCCTCCCTGGCAATGGCTTCGAACTGCGAGAGGGCCCTGTGGAGGTCGTCCCTTGCGAGCAGCGCGTCAGCGTCTCTGAACCGGCCTTCCATCGACCCGATTCTGGCGCTGTAGCTCACATTGGTTTCATTGGGCAACGGCGCAAGACCGCCCTGCTCAGGCGATATACCCTGAGTCTGTCCCCCGCCGACGGGCTGAGGAGCCGGCGCCGGTCGCTGCCCCTGACGGCAATTGGCGACGTCTCGCTTGAGTGCGCTCAGCTCCGGGTTCTCGGACTGGACGGCGAGAATCCTGTCTAAACCCTCCTGTGCCGCCGCGCAGTCCTTCGGTCTGTTCGAGAGGGCCTGACGCACCTCCTGAATGACGCTGGTCACATCCAACGGCGCCGGAGGCGGCGGCGTGACGTCTGCGGGAGGCGGTGCGGGTATCTGTTCCGGTTCGGGCAGCCGAACCACCGCCACTTCGTCGGCGTTTGCGGGCCGATTCCGCGAAGCGAGGATTGCCCAGGCGCCGCCACCCACCGCCACCGCGACCACTCCGGCAATGAGTAGCGTCCGGTATCGCTCAGACCAATGTCTTCTGGTGGCTGCGGACACCTTCGCGTCCTCCGCCGGAGCGCCGCTCGCCGCAGCGCGCACAGGGCCTCCGCCGGCCACACCGGCATAGGTCGCGTCGGCAGCCAGCGGCGCGTGCATGGTCATCGGACCCGAATCAGAGTCTTCGCTGGAGTCGAGTGCCAACTGGTACGGCCCGATCGTGACGACCACGCCCGGTTCGAGCACCACGTGCGGCATCCTGATGCCGGCGGCCCAAATCCCATTCTGGCTCTGGAGATCGACCAACACGTATCGGTCCCCTTGCAGACGGATCTCTGCATGCTCGCGCGACACGCTCTTCCCGTGATCGTCGAGGATCACCTCGTTGGATATGCCACGTCCGATGTGAACGGTCTCACCGCCAAGGTCGATCTGCTGTTCGAGCGCGTCGCCGCGCATGACGAGTAGCCTTGGCACTGGCCTACACTCCCGGCCCCGAGCCTGGTTTGGGCGCTTGCCGAAGGCGCTCGTT
>JBEBGB010000462.1:0-4320 GCA_040081675.1 Vicinamibacterales bacterium | reverse complement strand
GGGCTCCTCTATATTCAGTGCGTCGGTGGCTACGACACCATCGATTGCGTGCGCAGCTCCATCTCACCCGGGCGCATGGTGCGTCACCACCCAATGGACCCCGCTGAATCAACGCTAAGTGGCCCTCTCCCGCGCTTTGCGCACACGAGCTGGTTTCCCCTCGTCCTGCTGCTGCCGTTCCTCATCAATGGACTGGTCGATCTGCCGCGCATGCTGGAGTTCGGCTCGGTCAGCGTCATGGGCGGGCTCACCATCCTGCAGGTCCTGCTGGCCTGCGCCGCCCTCGCGCTGGCAGGTGCATTCCCTCGTCGGGGCCTGGTGCACCTGGGGTGGTACGGCGCTTTTCTGAGCTGGATGTTCCTGCGCAGCACAATCGATCCGCCCGACCAGAACGGCTGGCAGAACGCGTTCGTGTACGTGCTGTTCGCGGTCTACGGTCTGCTCGCCGCAACAATGGCCACGAGTCGGCCCCACGTCGCGGTGTTGATGTGCCGTCGCGGTATTGCGGCCATCGATGTCATGGCCATCGGACTTGTCGGTCTCAACCTGCTGATCTTCGGTCTGCCGCCTCAGACCGGTGAAGACGCGACGTGGTTCATCGGGCCGAGAGCCGTGGCCCTGCTCGCCATCGCCCCAATTTGCTGGCACCTCGCGGCGTGGTGCCACGGCCGTCCACGCGCTTCCTTGCGCGCGCTCGCGTGGATTGTGACCGTGATGGCCACCATGTCGCGCACGGCCACCGCTGTTGCCTTGGGCTGCGCCGGGCTGGCGTTCCTCGCGCAGGCCTGGACTGCACCCAGGCGATTCGTGCGCCAGGTACCGCTCGTCATGGTCGGCCTGATCGTGATGGCTGGAGTGGTGTTCGCCTTTCAGGCGCAGTTCCGGGAGCGCTTTCTCGGAGGCTACAACAACGTCGAAGTGGCCGGCGTGTCCATCAGCACCTCTGGCCGCGACACGATCTGGGCGACGGTCATCGCGTCCGGCATGAGGCACCCCATCTGGGGAGCAGGACTCGGTTCGAGTCAGGCCGCGTTGTTCGAATTCGGATCGGATGTGGGGCACCCCCACAACGACTATCTCCGCGTCTGGCACGACGGCGGCATCCTCGGTCTGGTCTTCATACTCGCGGCGTTCGCCCAGTTGCTTGCCGTGCTGACGCGGCAGTGGCGGCGGGCAACCACGCGTGGGTCTCTCCACCCGGAAGTACACCTGGCCGCCGTGCTCACACTGATCGCTGTCCTGCTCACCTCCACCACTGACAACGGCTTCGTCTATGTCTACGTCATGGGGCCGGCGGGCTTGCTGACCGGCCTTGCTCTCGGCGTGGGTATTCGCGACGAAGGAGCGCGCGCCGTGTCAGGGGCGTCGCCGAACCTCGCGCCAGCCGCGTCGACCGGCACTGTGCCGGCCTACGGATCGTGAACTGTGGTGGACACCTCTAGCCGGATCGCCTCATCGCAGCGCGTCTTGTCCGCGCCTGCGTCCGCCGTCTCGTCGGACTCGCGGTCACTCGTCGAACGGTGCCTCGACTTGTGGCGCACGCTCGGTTCCTCGTTCCTCGGACCGACGGCTCAACGCAGCGGCCTGTCCTTACTCGATCAGATCGTCAATAGCGGTACCAGCTTCGCCACCAGCGTCGTCATCGGCAGGTTGGGATCGCGGACAGAATTCCGCAGGGAAGAACTCGGCATCTACTTTCTCGGCCTGAGTCTGGTCCTCTTCGTACGCGGGCTCCAGTCGGAATCGATCCTGTCCTCGTATACGATCTTCTTCCACAGACGCAGCGGACCGTCGCTCGACGCGTATCGCGGCAGCAAGCTCGTTCATCATCTCGTCATATCCGCGCTGTTCACGATCGGCCTGGTCGTGTTCGCTCTCTGGCGCGCCAATGCGGCGGGGCTCACCGACGTGTTGTGGATCCTGGCCGGTGCGGCGCCCTTCCTGCTCTTGCGCGAGTACCTGCGCCAACTGTCTTTTGCTCATCTCCGTCTGACCGCGGCCCTCGTCCTCGACACGAGTGTGTCCGTGCTGCAGGTGGGAGGGCTGCTGCTTCTCGCCTGGTTCCACGTGTTGACCGCCGGGACCGCGTTTACCGTCATGGGTGTGAGCTGCGCGCTGGTGTGCCTTGGCTGGTTCCTTTGTGCGAAACAGCCCGTGCGAATCGTGTCTGCCGACATTGTTTCGGATTGGCGCACGGACTGGCCCTTCGCGCGGTGGAGTCTGGCCAGCTATCTGGTGGGGTGCAGCACACCATACGTGATGCCCTGGCTGATCTTGCGGGCGCACGGTGTCGTGGCAACGGGTGCGCTGGCCGCGTGTGCGCAGCTTGCGAACATCACGAGTCTGTATGTGCTCGGCGTCACCAACGTCCTTCTGCCTCAGGCCGCAACCGCCTTGGCTCAGGACGGACTCGACGGTCTACGCGGCGTCCTCCGGCACACCGCGTGGTTGGTGATTGGACCGCTGGCGCCATTCTGTCTGCTGGTCTTCCTGACGGGCGACCTGGCCGTCGTGTTCGTGTACGGCCCCGCGTTTGTCGGGACAGGTCTCGTCTTGACGCTCTTGACCACGGCCGTCCTCCTGAACGGCCTGGGTAGCGTCGCCGGCAACGGCCTCTATGCCATGCAGCGTCCGCACTCGAACCTTGTCGCCGACCTCTGCGTGCTGCTTGTTACCGTGGCCCTGTCGCTCTGGCTGCTCCCGCCGCTAGGTGTAACAGGCGCCGCAATCGCCACGCTGGGCGGAGTTACCGCAGGTGTGGTGGCGCGGTGGGGCACTCTGCTGCGGCTCATGCGCGGACCGGCGACGGGTGACCCGGCTGTCGGACAGGTGCTCGACTCTCCCGATTCCATCAACCGAAGGACATAGACCTATGCAATCCGGCATGCTTCTCGACGAGCGCTCACCGGAGCGAGAAGGCTCCTCGCATCTTCGCCGTGCCGCGTCTATCTCAGCTCGCGTCGCGTTTCATGCGAATGCCACGCCAGACGCGGTCGCGATCCTCGATGGGAGCACCCGTCTGACCTATGCGGACCTCGAGCGACGGTCGAACCAACTGGCTGCACATCTCCAGGAGGCTGGCGCAGGGCCCGAGTGCTGCATCGGCGTGTTCCTCGAGCGGTCCGCGCAGTTCGTGGTCTCCACTCTGTCGGTGCTGAAGGCCGGCGCAGCCTATCTACCAATCGATTCGTCCACGCCGCCGGAACGTGTGGCCTTCATCCTGACTGACGCGCAAGCACCGCTGCTGCTGACACACCGAGGGCACGCAACGCGTCTACCCGCAGGACCGTGGCGAGTCATCGATCTCGATGCCGATGCACCTGGGATTGCTGCGCGAACAATGCTGTCGCCCTCGATCGAGCCGGCGCCAGAGGACCTGGCGTACGTCATCTACACCTCGGGCTCTACCGGGACACCGAAGGGCGTCGAGATCACCCACGCGAACCTCTTGAACCTGGTCGACTGGCACCAGCACGCGTTTGGAGTCAGCGCCGCCGACCGCGCAAGTCAAGTTGCGAGTTTCGGGTTCGACGCGGCGGGTTGGGAGATCTGGCCGTACCTGACCAGCGGCGCGAGTCTGCACATGGCCGACGAGGCGACACGCCGCTCGCCGCAAGGGCTGCGCGACTGGCTGCTCTCGGAAAAGATCACGATCAGTTTCGTGCCGACGATCCTGTCCGAGCAGTTGCTTCAAGCGAGCTGGCCCGCCGATACAGCGCTTCGATTCCTCCTCACCGGTGCGGACACGCTGCGGCGTCGCCCGCCGAGTGGGGTTCCGTTCGTCCTCGTGAACAACTACGGCCCGACGGAGTGCACCGTGGTGGCCACCTCAGGAACGGTCGCAGCCGAGGGGCAGATCGACGGCCCACCGTCGATTGGCCGACCGATCGCGAACACCACGGCGCTCATCCTGGACGACATGCTGCGCCCGGTGGCCGCGGGCGAAGTGGGGGAGTTGTGCCTGGCGGGAACGTTGGTGGGACGCGGCTACCGAAATAGCCCCGAGATGACGGCCAGCCGATTTGTGACGGTGTCGCCAACGTCGGGACCGCCGTTGCGTATCTACCGCACTGGAGACCGCGCGCGCCTGCTGCCAGACGGAGAGATCGCGTTTCTCGGTCGCGTAGACGATCAAGTCAAGATTCGCGGCTACCGGATTGAACTTGGAGAGATCGTCGCCTGCCTCGGTCGATGCGCAGGAATCGAGGGTTGTGCGGTAACAACGCGTGACACCCCTGAGGGACCGGTCCTGGTCGCATACGTCATGCCCGCGCGTGAAGCGAGGCTGACGGTTGCCGACCTTCGCGAGTTCCTCGCCGC
>JBEBGB010001348.1:0-1021 GCA_040081675.1 Vicinamibacterales bacterium | reverse complement strand
AGGCGTGGCGAAGGCTTTCGGTCCCGCGCTGGGAGCGATCAGCGCCGACTTCAACGGCGACGGCTGGGCGGACCTGTTCGTCACCAACGATGAGCAGGAGAACCAGCTCTGGATCAATCAGCACGACGGCACATTCATCAACACGGCGCTCGCGGCAGGCGCTGCCCTTGGCGCCTCTGGCGAACGCAAGGCCAACATGGGCGTCGACGCCGGCGACTTCGATGCTGACGGTGATGAAGATCTTGTCGCGACAGAGCTGGTGAGCCAGGGCACGTCACTGTGGGTGAACGACGGCAAGGGCACGTTCGAGGAACAAAGCTCGCGGGCCGGCATTCACGGACCCAGCTTGCCCTTCACCGGCTTTGGCGCTGCGTGGTTCGACGTGGACAATGACGGTTGGCTCGATCTGCTCACAGTGAACGGGGACGTCAACCAGAACGTCAAGACACTCGGCCGCAAGAACGACCCCTTTCCGCTCGGTCAACGCAAGCAGCTCTTTCGAAATACAGGTGGACGCTTCGAAGACGTGTCGAGTCAGGCGGGCAAGGTGTTCGACCTCGCCGAGGTCGGGCGTGGCGCCGCGTTTGGCGATATCGACAACGATGGTGACACCGACGTGGTCGTCGTCAACGGCGCGGGACCGGCGAGACTGCTCGTCAACGAGATCGGCACGCGCAATCACTGGCTGGGCCTGCGGCTTGTGGACGCTGCAGCGAAGCGCGACCTGGTGGGTGCGCGCGTCGAGATTCGACGCACGAAGGGTCCCTCGGTGTGGCGACGCGCCCGGGCGGACGGAAGCTATGCATCGGCCAACGACCCTCGTGTGCTCGTTGGTCTCGGCAACTCGACGGAGGCGCCGCAGGTGCGCGTCATCTGGCCCGACGGACGCTCGGAAGAGTGGAGTTCGGTTCCACTGGACCGCTACACCACGCTCGTTCAGGGTACGGCCAAGTAACGCCATGCACGTGTCGTTTGCACTGTGGCTTCTGTTGGTGCCGGTCCTCGCCTGTCTCTTATACAC
>JBEBGB010001347.1:0-1023 GCA_040081675.1 Vicinamibacterales bacterium | reverse complement strand
ATCCCGCGTGAGCAGTTGCTCGCGAGTTCGCCGGCCGAGAGCGGAGGCCATCTCCGTCAGCGCCAGGTCCGATACGATCACGTCCGTCAGACCGGCGAGAGCCTGGTTCAACTCCTGGCTCTCGACTTCCGGAACGAACAGCTTGACGAGGGCGCTGGCATCCAGGTACACCGGCTCGGCCCAGCGCTCCATGTCGGTCGTACTCGCGTCTGTGTCTTTCTGTTTCACAGGCGATCGTCCCGGTCTTCGAGCACTGCCTGCGATAGCTGCGGGTTGGGACCACGAAAGGCCGCGCGGACGGCGGCAAGATCGGGGAACGGGCGCCGCCGAGCGACAGGCCCCAGTCGCGCGACGGGTCGGCCGCGATCGGTGATGACGACCTCGCGACCCTTCTTCACATCATCGAGCAGCTCGGTGAGCTGTTGACGGGCTTCCCGGATACCGGCTTTGCGCATGTTCCAATTGTGTCACATGTAGCACGTTCGGCCAACGCCCACGGACAGCCGGCCAGACGTCAGCTCTGGCTTCACGCAATCGTGATCACCGCGACGACGCTGTTGAATGAAACAGTTGTTCCGTCTTGGACGCGGACTTCCGCGAGAGTGCCAGAGGCCGGAGAAGGAATCCATGCGGCGAGGTCGTCAGCAGCAGTCAGCCGCAGCAGCGGTTCGTCGAGTTGAACCAGATCGCCCGGTCGCTTGAACCACCGATCAATGGTGGCGTCAGAGCTGTGCCCGCCAAGCGCCGGGAGCACGACTTCAAGCGACCGTCCATCAGGTGTGGACCGTCCGATCCGTGACTTCGCACGCGCGATCGTCCGACTGCCAACGACAAAACCAGTGAAGTGTCGCGCGAGGAGCGGGTCCGCATCATCAGGCGTCGCCAGTTTCCAGACCTCGAACAAGAACGTCTTGAGTGCCTCGACGAAGTCGTCCAACTCGTTTTCGACGACATACTCCTGCCACTCCAAACCGAAGTCATCGCGCGACTCGATCAGCGCAATCAGTCGGCCCGTACCCGCGC
>JBEBGB010001346.1:0-1023 GCA_040081675.1 Vicinamibacterales bacterium | reverse complement strand
GCTAGCGCCCCTACTTGTTGGCCCGCCCATCCGAGCGGGCGAGAGTCTTGAGCGTCGGGACGAGAAACTTGAGTCAAATACATCGGATTCGGTCCGCTCAAGACTCTAGCGCAGCGCCTCGCTTCGCGCGTGGGTCTTCCAGCGTGTGGCGCCGGCGGGCTGGCTGTCGGCAACGGTGGCACCGGCACGGGGCACGCCTGCTGCGCGCGGCGACAGAACGGCCTGCAGCGCCGCCGCAACAATCGCCATATCTTCGGCAGAAGAGTCCGGCTCGACGAACGGGCGGCCGTTGCGCGCCTTCAGTATGTCGTCGAGATACGTCGTATGGAACGCGCTCTGATGGAACTCGGGCTGGTCGAACAGCCACGTGAAAAACGGCACCGTGGTCTTGATGCCGGCGACCACGTACTCGCGAAGCGCACGCTGCATGCGCGCGACAGTCGCCGGCCGATCCTCGCTCCACGCAATGAGCTTGGAAATCATCGGGTCGTAGAAGATGGGCACGTCGAGCCCCGGGGTGGCACCGCTGTCGTCGCGAATGCCGGGGCCTGCGGGCACGCGCAGGTGTTGGATGCGACCGGGCGACGGCAGGAAGTTGTTGTCGGGATCCTCCGCGTAGATGCGGCACTCGATGGCATGTCCGTGCGGCGTCAGCAGGCGCTCGGGATCGAGCGTCAGGCGCTCACCACGAGCAATGCGAATCTGCCACCGAACCAGATCGACGCCGGTCACCATCTCCGTGATCGGATGCTCGACCTGGAGCCGGGTGTTCATCTCGAGGAAGTAGAACTGCCCACCACCGTCCAGCAGGAATTCGATGGTGCCTGCGTTTGTGTAGCCGACGGCCCGTGCAACATTTGCGGCGGCATCGGTCATCGCCGCGCGCAGTGTGGGCGTGACCGCCAGTGACGGCGTTTCCTCGACCACCTTCTGATGGCGGCGCTGGATGGAACATTCGCGCTCGACAAACGGCAGCACGGTCCCGTAATGATCGCCAAGCAACTGCACTTCGATGTGGCGAGG
>JBEBGB010001345.1:0-1024 GCA_040081675.1 Vicinamibacterales bacterium | reverse complement strand
CGGCTGCAGCGCGAACATCATCTCTTCGCGGTTCGTGAACACCACGCGCAGCCCCGCAGACGCGGCTTCACGCTCGAACTCGCCAGGCACGAACATGTGTTCGAAGGTGAAGACGGGATCGCCTGGACGCGCGAGTCGAAGCTGATCGCCGTTCTCCATCAGCCAGTCCGAACCAGTGGCTCTGGCAACGACGCGCTGCAGGCCGATGAGACGCGTGTATGGCGGCACTGGGTTGACGACGCAGCTCACCAGGATCCGGCCGCCGGGCACCAGGAGCGCGACGGCCTTCTCCAGTACCGCGATGCGGCGCCGTGAGACTGGTATGTAGCAGTAGCAGAACCAGGAGAAGACGATGACGTCGAACGGGCCTTCGAGCGTCAGGTCTTCGAAGAAGCCGTCGACGACGGGCACATTCAGGTGGTGTTGTTCGAGGACGCGCCGCGAGTGCGCCGCAGCCGGCGACGGCTCTATGCCGGTGACGGTGCAGCCGAGGGCGGCGAATGCGAGCAGATCCCGCCCGGTACCGGAGCCGACGACCAGGACCCTGTCCGAGGGGTGCACACAGCGCGACACCACGTCGGCCTCCCAGGTCATGAACTAGCGAGGCTGGCCTCAGACTTTCGAGCCTGTGACGCTGTGGGTTCGCCTCGCTAGTTCCACTCCGTTACGTTTGCCCGGCTCCGCTCTTCGGGAGACTCAGAGCGTCCTGAGCATGCCGAAGGACGCCGGGCGGTCGTCTTGCCGGAGCACAACGTGACTCATTTGCAAGACTCTGGGCCGGTCAAGACTCCCATGGCGATGTCCGCTTCGCGATCGAAGAACGTGCTCCAGCTGTCGCGGATGTCCGCTTTCAGGTGTGAGAGTGTGAGCGTTCCTGCAGCGGCGTACACCAGCACGCGGCTGGCGCGGTCGAGTGTTCGCGACGTCTGGACGAGGAGCGTTCTGAGGACAGACATGAGAATTGGGTGCCGCGCTGCAGAGCATTCGCTCCGGGCCTGCTGCGCGCGTTCTGGCTGGTCGCGGA
>JBEBGB010000461.1:0-4339 GCA_040081675.1 Vicinamibacterales bacterium | reverse complement strand
GAAGCGCCGTGCGCACGACGCGGTCGAGGCCGGCTACACCATCCTGATCCTTTCGGATCGCGATGCCGATCGCGTCCGCGCGCCCATTCCGAGTCTGCTTGCCACGGCTGGCGTGCACCACTACCTCGTACGACGCGGTTCGCGTACACGCTGCGCGCTCATCGTGGAAACGGGCGATGCGCGCGAAGTGCACCACTGCGCGCTGCTCCTGGGCTACGGAGCGGGCGCCGTGAACCCGTACCTTGCGTTCGAGACGCTCGACGACATGATCCGTCAGCGGATTCTCGTGGGCATTACGCACGAGCAGGCGGTGAAGAACTACATTCGCGCGCTCAACAAAGGCATCTTGAAGGTGATGTCGAAGATGGGCGTGTCGACGGTTCAGAGCTACTGCGGTGCGCAGTTGTTCGAGGCTGTCGGTCTCGACAAGGGGTTCGTGAACAAGTACTTCACGCGCACGGCCTCGCGGATCGGCGGTGTCGGGGTGTCGGTGGTCGCCGAAGAAGTGCGCCGGCGGCACATGCACGCGTTCCCATCACGGCCGGTGACAGATTCCGACCTCGACTGGGGCGGCGAGTACCAGTGGCGTCGCGACGGCGAGTATCACCTGTTCAACCCGGACACGGTGTTCAAGCTGCAGCACGCGACGCAGAGCGGCCAGTACAAGATCTTCAAGGAATATACCAGGCTGGTCGACGATCAGAGCCAGCGCCTCGCGACATTGCGAGGCCTGCTCGAGTTGAAGGTCGCCCCCACGCCCATTTCGATCGACGAGGTCGAATCAGTCGAGACCATCGTCAAGCGTTTCTCCACGGGCGCGATGTCGTTCGGGTCGATCAGCCAGGAGGCGCACGAAACGCTGGCCATCGCCATGAACCGCCTTGGCGCGAAGTCGAACACCGGTGAAGGCGGCGAAGATCCCGCGCGTTACATCCCGGATGCAAACGGCGATTCGCGTCGAAGCGCGATCAAGCAGGTGGCGTCTGGACGCTTCGGTGTCACCAGTGAGTATCTGGTGAGCGCCGACGACCTCCAGATCAAGATGGCGCAAGGTGCGAAGCCCGGCGAGGGCGGACAGCTGCCTGGCCAGAAGGTGTACCCGTGGATCGCCAAGGTCCGCTACGCCACGCCCGGCGTGGGCCTCATCTCTCCGCCGCCGCATCACGACATCTACTCGATCGAAGATCTCGCGCAGCTGATTTTCGACCTGAAGAACTCGAACCCTGAAGCGCGAATCCACGTAAAGCTCGTGGCGCTGGCAGGCGTCGGCACGGTGGCCGCCGGCGTCGCGAAGGCACACGCCGATGTGGTGCTCATCTCAGGACACGACGGCGGTACCGGTGCGTCCCCGCTGACCTCGATTAAACACGGCGGCGTACCGTGGGAGCTTGGGCTGGCCGAGACGCAGCAGGTGTTGCTGATGAATGGCCTCAGAGACCGCATCACGGTGCAAGTCGACGGACAGATGAAGACCGGTCGGGACGTCGTCATCGGCGCGTTGATGGGCGCCGAGGAATTTGGCTTTGCCACGGCGCCGCTCGTCGTCGAAGGCTGCGTCATGATGCGCGTCTGCCACTTGAACACGTGCCCCGTCGGCATCGCCACGCAAGACCCTGACCTGCGGAAGAATTTCAAGGGCAAGGCCGAACACGTGGTGAACTTCTTCCGCTTCATCGCCGAAGAAGTGCGCGAGTACATGGCGCAACTCGGTTTCCGCACGATGGACGAAATGATCGGCCGAGTGGACAGGCTGAACTTCCATCAAGCCGTCGATCACTGGAAAGCGAAGGGGCTCGACTACTCGGCCATCCTGCACATGCCGTCGCTGCCTGAGGGCGCGCCACGCCGCAAGGTGCAGCCGCAAGACCACGGCATCGATCACATTCTCGACCGTCAGTTGATTGCCGACTGCGCGGAGGCGCTCGAAAACGGCACGCCTGTGTCACTCGAATACCCGATTCGAAACGTGAATCGGACGACGGGCACGATGCTTGGATATCGGCTGACGAAGAAGCACGGCGGGAATGGCCTGTCCGACGACACCATCCGCCTGAAGTTCCGCGGCCAGGCCGGCCAGAGTTTCGGGGCGTTCGTTCCGCGAGGCATCACGCTCACGCTCGAGGGCGACGCGAACGACTACGTCGGCAAGGGACTCTCAGGCGGCAAGATCATCGTCTATCCACCGCACGAATCCCGCTTCGTCGCTGAAGACAACATCATCATCGGGAACGTGGCGCTGTATGGCGCGACAAGCGGTGAGGCGTACTTCCGCGGTGTGGCTGGCGAGCGCTTCGGCGTCCGCAACAGCGGCGCACTGGCCGTCGTTGAAGGCGTGGGCGACCACGGCTGCGAGTACATGACGGGCGGACGCGTCGTCGTGCTCGGCAAGACCGGACGAAACTTCGCCGCAGGCATGAGCGGCGGCGTGGCCTATGTGCTCGACACGGCCGGGACGTTCCAGCAGCGCTGCAACCCGGCGATGGTGGAGTTGGAGCCGCTCGAAGATCAGGGCGACATCGAGCTGGTGCAGCGTCTCATCGAGTTGCATGTCGAGTACACCGACAGCAAGCTTGGTGCGCGGATCCTCCAGGAGTTCGACGTGCTGCGCTCGGTGTTCGTGAAGGTGATGCCGCGCGACTACAAACGCGTGTTGCTCGCGCAGGCACGAGCGGCTGCGGCCGGTCGCGAAGCGACGTTCGTCGAGTTAACGGGAGCGGCTAATGGGTAAGGTCACCGGGTTCATCGAGATCCAGAGGAAGAAGCCGCCAACGCGCGACGTCGCTGAACGGCTGCGCGACTGGAACGAAGTCTATTTGCCCTATCCCGACTCGGCGCTGAAGGACCAGGCCGCCCGGTGCATGGACTGCGGCATTCCGTTCTGCCATCAGGGCTGCCCGCTCGGGAACCTGATTCCGGACTGGAACGATCTCGTGTATCGGGACAGGTGGAAGGCGGCGATCGATCGGCTGCACGCGACGAACAACTTCCCGGAGTTCACCGGTCGCCTCTGTCCCGCACCGTGCGAAGGGGCGTGTGTGCTCGGCATCAACAACGACGCGGTCACGATCAAGGCCGTCGAGGTGTCGATCATCGACCGCGCCTTCGAGGAGGGTTGGGTTGCGCCACTCCTGCCCGAAACGCGCACGGGCCGCAGCGTCGCGGTCGTCGGCTCTGGACCCGCAGGTCTGGCTGTCGCGGCGCAGTTGAACCGCGCCGGTCACACGGTAACGGTCTTCGAACGCGATGACCGTATCGGAGGGCTGCTGCGTTACGGCATTCCAGAGTTCAAGATGGAAAAGCGCGTCCTGGACCGCAGGCTCGCGCTCCTCCAAGCCGAGGGCGTGGTGTTTCGTACCAATGCCAACATCGGCGTCACCCTGCCGGTCGAGGAACTGCGCGCACAGTTCGATGCAATTGTCCTGACGGGCGGTTCCACGCGCCCGCGCGATCTACCGGTGCCCGGACGCGAACTGAAAGGTGTCCATTTCGCGATGGAGTACCTGACGCTCCAGAACCGCCAGAATGAGGGCGATCGCGTCGACGATGCGGAGACCATCTCGGCCTCGGGCAAGCACGTGATCATCATTGGCGGCGGAGACACCGGCGCCGACTGCCTCGGCACGGCACATCGCCAGGGCGCGGCAAGTGTCCACCAACTCGAGCTGCTCTCGCGTCCGCCCGACGAGCGTGCGTCGGGCAATCCGTGGCCGACCTATCCGAACGTGTTCCGAGTATCGAGCGCGCACGAAGAAGGCGGCGAGCGCCTCTACTCGATCTCCACGCAGAACTTCACGGGTGACGAATCGGGCCGCGTGACCACCCTGCACGCGCAGCATGTGGAGATGGTGCAGCAGGACGGGCGCACGCAGTTCGTTCCTGTGGCCGGCTCGGAGTTCACGCTGAAGGCCGACCTGGTGCTGCTGGCCATGGGCTTCACTGGGCCGGAAACCAACGGCATGCTCACCCGCCTTGGTGTGAAGATGACCGACCGCGGCAACGTCTGGCGCGACGAGCGCTGGATGACGAGCGTGCCTGGCGTGTTCACCGCCGGCGACATGCAGCGCGGTCAGTCGCTCATCGTGTGGGCGATTGCAGAAGGGCGCTCATGCGCGCGCGCTGTCGATGAGTACCTGATGGGCCGCAGCGATCTGCCCGCTCCCGTCGCGTAGCCAGGTCTTCGTCACAAAGGCACGAAACGGTCCGCTATGATTGGCGCTCCCACCATGGAGTGCCGCGCATGACCGTTCGCCGTCTTCTCGGAGTGCCGCTCGCTCTGCCGCTTGCTTTCGCGATCGCGGTCCTCCTGGCCGTTCACCCGACGGCGCAACGAGCCAGGACC
>JBEBGB010000460.1:0-4342 GCA_040081675.1 Vicinamibacterales bacterium | reverse complement strand
ACGGTCGAGCCTTTCGTGGCGGCGCGGACCTTCAGCTGCCGAAACAGGTCGTCCGGTAGGTCGAGGGTAGTCCGCATAGATACATATTAGCATCAAGACATATAGACGTGTTCGGCTCGGGTCGTGCACTTGGACGCTCAGAATGCCACCTTCACCGTCGCCAGTGCCGGGAGGTGAAGTCCAAATGCTCGATCGATCGTTCGATCTGTTCGACCTCGTCGTAGACGGCCTCGAACGCCGGGATACGGCGCGCGAGTTCCACAACAGCGGGGAAGCCGTGGTCGGGAAGGTTTCTCGCATTCAGTAAGCTGGCCATAAGCCCGAGGGCCGCCCGTCCCCGGTCCAAGGGCACGAGTCGCGGCTCTGCCGTCCGCTGGCGTCGTGGGAAGACAATCACCGTCAGCCTCGAGGCGCGCGACTGGCCTGATCGGCGAGCGGCAAGAGGGTGCAGCAAAGCAGTGGAGTGACTGACGAGACCTGGCCATCGCAAGGCTCCGTCGACGCGATGCGCGAGCAAGTCGCGGCCGGAGGGCTTCACGTTCAGTGGCCGGGGAAATCCCAGGACCGAGACCGATTTGTCAGGCACGTACGACAACTCGTCAGTCAGATAGCGAAGCCCTCTATCGACCAGCCGCCCGGCGAGGGTAGTCTTGCCCGCGCCCGTGTGGCCCGGGATCAATACCACGCGGTCACTTCTACTGACAGCGGCCGCGTGAAACAGCAGTCCGCCGACGCTTCGGTCGGCAAGCGAAAAACTGGCGGCCTCGATCAGTGCGCGCGCGGCGTCTGGCATGTCGTCACCCTGGTAGTACGGACAGCCGTTACGTCGGATCATCCACGTTCCGCTAGAACTGAGTCCGATCTGAAACGTCGCTGAGGGCGGAACTCGGGCGTCCGCGCCCGTGTGGCCGAAGACGAAGTTGATCATCTCGCCCGCCAGTTTGCCGGAGTGCTCGACGCGAATGCTGCTGCCACCGAAGGTGGCCAGGCGTATCACTGTCGGGGTCATATGAACTCGATCGCGCCCTCGTCGCTGAAACGTTGCAGAGTTGCGTGCACATCACCCGCGATGTCTGCGCCCTCGTCCGGGAAACCCTCCCGCAACAGCACGACGATGTCCTCGTCCGACCGCTGTCCGTCGCAGAGCTGCCAAATCAGCGATGCGGTGCCATTCAGATACACCGCCTTCGTCAGTCCGGGATGGTAGAGCAGTACCTCGTCGCCGATCCGCTCCAGACGACATAGAGGGATTGCGCGAGGGATTCGACGATGAGTCAAGAAGCTCACGCGAGATCGTCGCTACGTACGCCACAGTAGATCGGCGCGGCACCTGACCACGGACTCCACGCGGTACGAATCCGTCGAAGGCCCCAATAGGCGACGGTTCGCACGTGGCGCCCCCAACGGACCCGGAACAGCGGCCGGTGCACGGGCACGCCGTAGTACGCATGCATCCACCAAGGTGATGGATAGAGCAGCTCACGAACGGTTTGCCGCAGGCCTTTTCCGCGCAACTGGAGTGTGGCAAGCGGAACGAGGTTTTGACCGACGCCCGCTGGCGCCAAAACCGACTCGGGCGGACGCAGCGCGTCGAGCGCGGCTGGAAGGGGAACAACGTAGTGCATGAGAGCGATCGTGTTCACCACTCGTGGATACTCGCGAGCCACCAAAGTCCAGTCGATTTCGTTAGAGTGTCGAGTCGCGTATTCCACAAGGTCCGTCACATTGACAAGCCGCGTCTCGCGTCTCCGCTCGAGTACATGAGCGCACAGGTGTCGCAACATGTCCACTGGACCGAAACATCGAAACCGTCGACCGCCGGTCTCGACTTCGTGCGGCGGCCCTGACAACGCTCGCAACGAGAGTGTCTCCGGATCATCGCGGGTGATCGCGTCTTCGTGAATCTCGACCATGATTCGGAATCCATCACGGTCGCAGACCGCGCCGGGCAGATGATGATGCGAATGCCGCATCGCTGACACGAGCGGCGCGTTGAATCCCATGCGTCGCAACACCCGCTGTGCGCGCACGCCGTCTCCCGGCGCCACCAGGATATCGAGGTCTCGCATGGGCCTGAGCTCCGGCTCGGGATACAGCATCGGCGCCAGCGCCGCGCCTTTCAGCACGAGCGACGAGATGCCCGAGGCGTCGAGGGCGGCCAGCACGTCACCGAGCACCGCGAATTGGACGTGACTCGTCACTCGGTGGCGCACGGCGAGGGCGTCGAGCTGCCTGAGCGCGATGGCCGGCACCTGAAGCCCGAGGCTGCGCACGTGTCGCCGCAAGAGGGGTGACAGTCCGTGATCCTCTGCCCGCGCAATGAGCGCCGGCCAGTCGCGCACTCGTTCAGCCGCGGCGCAGAGTCGGTCGCTCGCGTGGTCGTCGAGCTCGATCCGGGCACACGAACGAAGAAATGCCTCCATCAACGCCTCAGGGGACCACGGTTCCTTCGAGAAGAAAGTTCGCATCGCCGGGTCGTATGCTGAACGGAAGAGGCGGGACTCCCGTGGGTGAGCCGATATAGAGGTCTCCGCCAGGATAGAGGCTGACGAGGCTGACGATAAAACTGACAACGGTTTGGTTGCAGTAGAACCAGTATTGCCTGCCACCAATGACGGCGATACTCGGCGGGAAGAGGTACTGGTTGCCGGACGCCGGGGCGCTTGCCACGAACCCAGGGGTGGCTTGGCTCAGGCCACCAGGCAGGCCAAGGTACTCCTGAGTCAAGAGGTAGAGCGTACCGACTGCGACCGGGCCCGCGCCTGCAAAGCCATACCAATTGAAGCGCAGGTTGTTGAAGGATCCGCTGCCCGGTACGGTGACTGACTGACCGACATTGTTGGTCGTGGTGAAGATATTGCCAGCCGTATTGCCGGCGATGGTGACGACTAGTGCCGACCCTTGGGCGTGCAGCGGCACGATCACCGAATCCACGACGGGCGTCGCCCATTTCGACGCGACCATGCCCGTCCCGCCAAGACCGAGTGCGACGAGGAGTCTGCGTCGGCCAGCGTGTCTTTGCGCTTCCGTCCGGGACGTCTTCCTGGCTCTTGTGCCTCGCATCAGTGTTCCTCCGGACGTGGCGGATGTGCAGGTTGCTGTCCGAGGGTACGCAAAGTAGCAGCATCCGAATGACTCGGCAAGGGTGGGATCCTGTGCGGGTGCTTCAGAATCGCCCTATCGAGATCGGTTCAGTCGCTTGCCGTGACCAAGCACGACGGGGTGCAGGTAGATTCGATACTCATCGATCAGGCCAAGCTCGGTGACCTTCCCTTTCCTCACGCGGCAGATCCTTCTCCTTTCATCTGCATTTAGTCGGCCGTGCACGAGAAGAGGGGGAGCAGGCGTCGCATCGGCGCAGTCTGTTGGAACGGCCCAGTGTCGTCAAGGACCGAGCGATGAAGGGACCCGCTGTTACTTGCGGCGTTGGTAACGCATGACGACGATCAGGATCGGCGCGGACGTTCGCCTCGACCCACGAACAGCGGTTTCGCCCGCCACAGCGCGATGGTCGGAAGCATGAAGACGACGGCGGTAGTCGCGCCCGCCACCCAACCTCTGCCCCGAGCATCGGTCAGGTTCCACACCAACATGCCAACGGCGACCTGGCCCGCATACACGGCGGCCCACGGCCACATCCATCGGCGCATGCCCCAGAACCCCCACGCACCCAGGGCGTAAATGATCCAGTGGACCGGTTCTGTCGCCTTGGCCCACCAACCAGACAGTGCGACGCCGAACCACACCTCCCGGTCCTCGGCGATTGGTTTGAGGAAGATGTCGAACGGCAGATAGACACACGCCATGTACAGACAGAACACCAAGAGAAGAGTGATCCACCAGGGGCGACCTCGGAAGGGCGCGAGCGAGCGTCGTCCGCTATCGGTGTTGTCTGTCGGAGTGTCCATCGGTGTTGGTGAGGTTCTCAACGAACGCCGGTGTTCATCCGGAGCGGCGCAACCGATCTGTCGATGATCGATGCCACCGTCGAAACCGCAAGGAGCACGGCAAACGGCCGCACGAGCACCCGCGCCGTCTCGCTCAGCCCAGGCAGGTGCAGCGCGGCGATGGCGATCATGACCAGCGGTGCGAAGTAGAGAATGCCGTTCCAACGTCCGAGGTAGCTCATACGAAGCTGCCGCTGCCGATGCAGGTAGTACGAGTCCAACACGTACTGGCTGAACGCCACGACGATCAACACGGGCAGCACCGTAGGAACCAGACCGGCCACCGAAGCGCCGGCGAGTCCAGACGTCACGAAGAGGCAGTCGGTCGTGTGGTCGAAGAGCATGCCGCGGGGCGAGGCCGTGCCCGTGCGGCGCGCGACGATACCATCGATGTA
>JBEBGB010001344.1:0-1027 GCA_040081675.1 Vicinamibacterales bacterium | reverse complement strand
CGTCACGGTGTTGATGGATCAGGCCGTCCAGAAAGTCAAAGCGCTCGAGGAAGCGGAGAACTTCGTGCGCAGGCACTATCTGCAGACGAAGGCGACGCTCATGCGCGAGGGCTATTCGGAGAAAGACGCGGATGCCAGGGCCGGCGTCCGCATCTTCGACGAGCCGCCCGGCAGCTTCAATCTCAATACGTCGACGATTGCCGCCGCCAGCGGCACCTGGGACTCGGACAAGGGGATGGCGAGCGACTACATCAGCAAGCTCGGTCACGGCTATGGCAACGGCTTCTGGGGCGAATCCATGGCCGACGTCTTCAAGCTTGCTCTCTCTGGTACGGAGAAGGTCGTCCACAGCAGTTCGACGATGCTCTACGGCGCGCTCGATAACGACGACATGTTCATGTACATGGGCGGCCTGGCGTCGGCGATTCGCAGTATCGACGGCAAGAGTCCTGAACTCGTCGTTACGAACACGCGCGATCCAGGACATCCCGAAATGACGTCCATGGACAAGTTCATCGGCACCGAATTCCGATCGCGCTACGTGAACCCGACCTGGATTGAGGGCATGAAGAAGGAGGGCTACGCGGGCGCCGGTGCCATGCGCGAGTTCGTCGAGTACCTGTGGGGTTGGAATGCGACTGTTCCCGAGTTGGTTGATGCGGGCATGTGGAAAGAGACCTTCGACGTCTACGTGAATGACAAGCGCGAACTCGGTCTGAAGGCGTTCTTCGAGAAGGAATCTCCGTTCGCGTATCAGGACATGGTCGGACGCATGGCGGAGACGGTGCGAAAAGGCTATTGGCGCGCCGACGCCGACACCGCGCGGAAGCTTCTGACGGAGTACGTCAACAGCGTGAATGCGCACGGTGCGAGCGGCGCGGAGTTCACGACCGGAAATCCGCGGCTCACGAAGTTTGTGATGGAACAGGGCAAGGCGTCGGGCGTTCCGGTTCCCTCGCTCGACCAGTTCGAGCAGACCATCGAAAAGGCGACCGGCCGCTCCCTGACCACTGCCGTGTCGCGCGCG
>JBEBGB010001343.1:0-1027 GCA_040081675.1 Vicinamibacterales bacterium | reverse complement strand
ACCGCGCTGACGTTCCGCGAGGATCTCGCCGTGGCACCGTGTCCGGCCAGGACGGCGCCAGCACCACACATTCGTGGACGGGTCATCCTGCGACGTGTTCATCGTCGCCCATGCGGCAATCGACGCGAAGAACATTGCCGCGTTGAGGGCCGGCCCTGGTATGTCGGCCAAGTCGCCGGTCTCGTCATCCAGGTAGTGGCGCAGGTCGATGATGTACGTGTTGGCCATTAACTGTTCGCCGTAATTGCGGGTGTGGTCGGCGTCATGTCGCCAGCTCGACCCAGCGGCATCACTCCGGCACAAACGGAATCAGGCCGAGGCGGTGCGCTTCCTCTTGAAGCGCGCGTGGCATCGTCCGGATATCGACCACGAAGCCGTTCACTTCGTCCATCCAGACCGCGCGTCATGCGAGCTGCTCGACGGTCTTCATCGCGATGAAGAGCCGATGTGGCTGGTCGGGAAACGGTGTGAAGCCGTAGCGAGCGTAGAACGCCGCGGCCGAGTCGTCCTTGGCGTCGACGTGATTGCGGCGGATGCGACCCGGTCACCGTGCTACCGGCTGCGAGCCCTCTTCGAGGAACTCACCTTGGCGGACGTTTCGGGGTGGCGCCTCCAGGCGGCGCGCAGTCTGGCAGGTGGTCTTGCTGGCGACAACATCGCTTGCACGAAGGCTCGCCGATCGTTGCGGGTGAGATGTACCAGGTTCCGCTCCTCAAGCGTGCGCAGGGCCGCCTGCTGCACGCTGCTGATCACGAAGTCGGTCAGCGTGACACCGGCCACAGTGGCCGCCTCGCGGAACAGGGCCTTTTGCTCTGCGGTAATCCGCGCCTCGAGTCGTTCGCTGGTTGCCACTGTTGAAGCCACGTCAGAATGCCTCCGCGTCTAGCGTACGGCAAATCGGCGGACGGGACCAGGGTCTCGTCCGAGCACGCCCTTGCGTGTCCATTGGACGAGACCGACTCTCCCTATTCGAAACAGCGGTAGCTGAGCCTCATTCCGACTGCCCGATGTACTGATAGAACGGCAG
>JBEBGB010000459.1:0-4349 GCA_040081675.1 Vicinamibacterales bacterium | reverse complement strand
ACCTGAGCAACGAGTGATCCGCCTGTGGCCGAAGACTGCTCTCATTGACTACGACAGTGCTCAGTGCTGGCAGTTTCGTGCCACCACGACGCGTTTCAACCTGCTGGAGCACGTCGCGTCCGAAAATCATCCCGCTTCTCTGCGCAAGTCGGTGTGGCGTCGACGTTGCACTCAGTGGTGTGAGTCAACCCACTAGGAGGAAACATGAGCAAGAAGATACTGACGAGCCTGATCGCGATTTGCGCGTCCGCCACGATCGCCGCTGCCCAGGCGCCAGCACCGGGTGCTCAAACACCCGCGCCAGGTGGTCAGACCCCCGCACCCGTAGCAGCGCCGACTCAGCCGGCTCCGACCGCGGCGGCCAAGGCGGACAGCGTAACGCTCGAGGGTTGCATTCAGCGAAGCGCGACCAGCCCGAGCGCGACTCCGGGCGCAACCGGAACTGCTGGATCAGCAACCGGAATCGCTGGATCCACAGCAGGCCAGTTCGTCTTGGCGAACGCGATGAAGCCGATGGGAACTGCCGCCGGGTCGGTAGGCACGGCCGGCAGAACGGGCGCCGAAGCGGCCTCCGCCACCATCGCGTCGATGTATCGTCTCGATGGTGACAACGCCAAGCTCACTCCCCACGTTGGTCACAAGGTAGAGGTCACCGGCTCGGTTCAGGCAACCTCGACAAACCCAATCAGTGCGCCGTCGGCGAGCGCCAGCAGCGGAGCAAGCGCCCCGACGTTCAAGGTGGAAAGCGTGAAGATGGTAGCGGCGAGCTGTACGCCGTAAGCGGGAGACTGTGCCCGCGAGATCGTCAACGGATGAGGGCCGTGGTGCGTTGCACCCGGCTCTCGCCCGACACTGTTCGATGAGACCGATCCCTTAGTGAGCGTCGACCGCCGGCGTTACGGCCTCCGCGAATTGCGCGGCGACCGCCTTCGGCACCTTTCGCATCATCTCGGCGCGAATGGGCAGAATGAACGAAAAACGATAGTCGCCCTGCATGCGACCGATTGGAATCCCGACGAGCACGCCACGTTTGTCGAGCACGCCCCCGCCGGACGCTCCAGGATGACCATCCAACAGGCACGTAACCAAGCCACCCGTTGTCCGCTGTCCCACGTAGCCCGTCGACACGACGATGCCTTTGGAGTAGTCGTTGCCGAGCCGGAAGATCGGGTCCGCGAACTCGTACGAGAACGCAGCGTCGACTCGAAGCGGCGGTAGATCGAGCTCTCGCGTCCGGATGATCGCCCAATCACCGCTGTCGACTTCCATCTCGGCTTTGCCAGCATCGATCAACTTGGCTGGAATCTCCTTACCCTTGTAAACGACCTTCAGGGTGGTGATCTTGCGCCCGGCAGAACCGGCAGCGGCGTCTCCGAGCGCGACGACCGCATGCTTCACGGTGATGAAGTAGCCGCCGCCAAGATAGCCCGCGGTGCCGTAGCCTTTCTGTCCGTCGCTATCGTACGAATACAGCTCAACGAAGCTCGATTGCCGTTCGCGGATCAGGCTCACCGGCAGCAGGCCCATCTCGTTGCGAAGCTGTTCCTTGATTTGAGAGACCATTTCGGCCCGAGCGACTTCCGCCGTGTCGCTCGCGTGTGCGGTTGCAGATTCGGCCAACCCCATCGTTGCAACTGGTGCTGCGGCGTCCCGGGCAAGGGCGTGCTGGAGTTCATCGCGAAGGGCATCGAACCGGGCGTCGTAGGAGGCCCGATCCAATGAGTCTGCGTGACGAGCCTGGATGATGCCAAGTGTGAACGACGACACAGCTGTGGCCAGGATGGATGCGATGAAGACGACTTGTCGATGGGTCATTCGTAGTGCATCTGCGACACGCAAGGCTGCGCCTGGTCGCGCGAGAAACGATTGACTGTCTGAGTGACGCGGTGTGAGCGAACCAAGGTCAACCGTATCAGTCGCATCCAGGCGAGTCAATCGGATCTTCGGCGTTGCGGTACCGATGTTGCTCCTCCGGCCCGCATGCGACATCCCACCTTGTGTGCCGTACTGACCGTTGCCGGACTCATTCACGCGGCGACGGCAGAAGCCGAAATTCGGACCGCGACATATGCGAGAGGGTTCACCCTTCCGGTAGCTTTCGTTCAGGATCCCTCCAACCGTGCCGTGCAGGTGGTGCTCGAGCAGGGAGGCAGGATCCGGCTGATACGCGGCGGCGCGCTACAGCCCACAGATTTTCTGAACCTGAGCTCCCTTGTGTCGTCGGGCGGGGAGCGCGGCCTGCTGGGGCTGGCGTTCGCGCCCGACTACGCCACGAGCGGACGCTTCTTCGTGAACTTCACCGATGTAAACGGTGACACGGTCGTCGCCCGTTTCCGCCGATCGACGAACCCGCTCCTCGCGGATGCCCGCTCGCGGTTCGACCTCCGTTTCGGCGGCAGAGACGCCCCGCCTCTCATCCCTCAGCCCTACATCAATCACAACGGCGGACATCTCGCGTTCGGTCCAGACGGGTTTCTGTACATCGGCCTGGGGGATGGCGGTTTCGGAGACGATCGCGAGAATCGCGCGCAGAATCCTGCGGAGTTGCTCGGCAAGATGCTGCGCATCGACGTCAACGTCGCCGACAGCGATCCTGTCGGGTACCGCATACCACCCGACAACCCGTTCCTTGGCGGGTCGCCGGCTGGTGTTCGACCCGAGATCTGGAGCTTCGGGTTACGCAATCCCTGGCGCTACACGTTCGACGATCCGTCACGCGGTGGTACAGGCGCGCTCGTGATCGGAGACGTCGGCCAGGGCCGGTACGAAGAGATCGACTACGAACCATCCCGGCGTGGCGGACGAAACTACGGCTGGCGAATTCGTGAAGGCGCGCACGACAACGTGACGTCCGCGCCGCCGGCCTACCTTCCGCTCACCGAGCCGATCCACGAATATACGCACGGCGTCGGACAATCGGTCACCGGCGGATACGTCTATCGCGGCGAGGATCTCGGCGGCTTGTATCGCGGACGCTATTTCTTCGCGGACTTCATCCAAGGGCGTGTCTGGTCGCTTGCGCTGTCCACTGCGTCGAGCGGAGAGGCGACAGCGTCAGGCCTTCACGAGCACACGCAGGAACTCGGGGGCGCTCAATTGGGCAACATCAGCTCTTTCGGCGTGGACAGCGAAGGCGAACTCTATCTCGTGGCCTACTCCAAAGGTGAAATCCTGAAAGTGCTGCGCGTCAACCCTCGCCGGCTCTGACGTTGTGATACGCGAGCGCGAGCGCGACGCGGCGACAACTCGGCGAGCACGGTCGGCGCTCTCGCGCTGTCATTGGGACCGGCGATGCCCAACGGGGCGCCGGCCGGATCGGTGGCGATAGATCGGGCGTAGAATCACGCGATATTGCCCGATTGAGGGAAGGTCGCCCGAGCCATGACAACTGACACTCGCTTCCGATTGACTCTCGCGGCGCTCGTGGCCGCCGGCTCCCTCGGCCTTCGAGCCCAGGTACCCGCCCGGTCGACCGCTTCGCCGTGGTCTGTCGAGTTCCAGACCTCGACGCCGAGCACTTCTGCAAAAGAGCACTTCGTCCAGGGCCTGACGCTGATGCATCTCTTCATGTATCAGGACGCCGCGCGCGAGTTCCAGGCGGCACAGAAGGCCGACCCCGCCTTCGCTATGGCGTACTGGGGCGAGGCACTGACGTATTACCGTCCCATCTGGCGCGAGTACGATCCGGGTCCGGCCGCTGCGGTCGTGCAGCGCCTTGGCGCGACTCCTGCCGCGCGAGCGGCGAAGGCGCCCACTGCCCGCGAGAAAGCGTACGTCGCGGCGCTCGACGTGCTGTATCCGTCCGGCGAGTTGGGAAGCCGGCTGCGCAACTACCCTCAGGCCAACCAGTCCGGCCAGTTGCGCCGGTACGCCGAGTCGATGGAAGCCATCGCCACGGCCTATCCGAGCGACGATGAGGCGACGGCGCTGTGGGCCGTCTCGCGGGTCGTGCAATTCGAGCGGACCGACGCCGAGATGCCCGAGCGGATGAAGACCGCCGCTCTTGCGGCGGAAGTGTTGCGACGGCGTCCGAACCACCCGGGCGCGCCGCGTTATTTCATCCAGTCGGTGGACGATCCGGTGCACGCGGAGCTCGGCGCGAGCGCCTCCCGGCTGTACATCGACAAGAATCCCGACGGCCCGGAGGCGCGGCACCTGCCGACGCACATGTCAACGCAGCTCGGACAGTGGAAGGAGATGGCAGACCTGAACTGGCAGGCATTCGAGCTGTCGATGGCCTGGAGCGAACGCAACGGCTTCAAGCTGCAGGATCTGAACAACCACGACTACGGTCACCTCCTGACGTACGCCCAATACGGCTATCTGCAGCTCGGACAGTACGGCAAGGC
>JBEBGB010001342.1:0-1029 GCA_040081675.1 Vicinamibacterales bacterium | reverse complement strand
GGCGATGGGTGATGGGGCGATGGGCTCAGGCTTCCGGCTCTGGGCGTCGTCGCGCGGTCACGCTGCCGCAATGGGCCCTGTCTCTTGCCGCGTTTCTTCCCCGACCTCCCGACCTTTCCGCTCGCCCTGCCCGTCCCGCCGGCCCTGCCTGCCCTTCGTTAATGCGCGCCGAGCAATTGAGCGATGGCGCCCTCAATCGCCGAGCGACTGGCAGGATCGGGCTCGAGTTCGGCCGCGCGCCGGAATGCCTTCACCGAGTCGCCGAGCAGACCGGTGTTCGCCAGGGCATACGCCAGGTTCACGTGGGCCGCAACATTCGTTGGCTCTTGTTGCACGACAGTGGCGAACGCGTCGCGTGCCTCGGCGTCGCGATCGAGGCGCACGAGCGCCAGGCCCATGTTGAAGCGCGCTGTGGGAATCGATGGCTTGATGCGAAGGTACTCGGTGTAGGTGGCCACGGCATCGCTCCAGCGCTCCAGAGCGAGGAGTGTGTCGCCCAGCCCTCCGAGTGCATCCGTGTCGCCTGGCTTCCGCGCGAGCGCATCGCGGTACGCCGTGACCGCTTCTTCGTGCCTGCCCATTGCGAACAGGGCGCGGCCGACTTGGATGTAAGTGCGCGGCACGTTTGCGTCCTGCGGCTTGGCCTGAATCAGTTGCCTGTAGTGCTCCACCGCAAGGTCGTGTCGTCCGTCCGCGTCCAGCTCGAAGCCCAGCGCGTAGTGCGCCTCCGGGTGTGTTGCCGCGGCGAGTTCATACTCGCGGATGGCGTCCGCGCGGCGGCCCACCGCCTTCAACTCGAGTCCCAGGTTGTAGCGGGCGCGTCCACTCGGGTAACGATCGACGGTCGACTGCCAGATGCCGAGACTGGTGCTGTACTCGCGATTGCGCGACACGGTCAGCCCAACGAGCAGCGCACATGCGGTCGCAACGGTCGCCACCGTCGCCGCTCGGCGGATCGCAGGCGCGGATATCCGCGAGAGTGCCCGCGTCACCACCAGCACGACGAGCGACACAACGGCGACCAGCGGC
>JBEBGB010001341.1:0-1029 GCA_040081675.1 Vicinamibacterales bacterium | reverse complement strand
GTCGGGTTGGGGTGCAGCGGCGCGCGGTTGCGGTCGGCTTGGCGGAGGCCACATCAACGCGCCGTTGTGCAGGACGAGCGATCCGCGGTCGACTTCGTCGTCGAGGTCGACGTGCACCTTGCCGTCCTCGATGAACTCGGACGCCAGGTTATAGATCGTCATCGCAAAGAGGTCGCTCGACTGCCTCGCCATGCGGCTTGGCAGGTCGGTGAGGCCGACGATGGTGACGCCGAATTTTTCGACGACCTTCCCACGCTCGGTGAGTGCGCAGTTGCCGCCCTGCTCCGCTGCCAGATCGACGATGACCGACCCTGGCTGCATCGCGACGACGGCGCCTGAGGTGATCAACTCGGGAGCCGGCTTGCCCGGAATCAGCGCCGTCGTGACGACGATGTCGCACTCTTTGGCGTGCTTGGCAAGCAGCGTCTGTTCGGCCTGCAGGAAGGCGTCGCTCATCTGCTTGGCGTATCCACCCTCGCCTTCACCGCTTTCCTTGAAGTCGAGTTCCACGAACTGCGCGCCGAGGCTCTCGACCTGTTCGCGCGATGCCGCTCGTGTGTCGAACGCTCTCACCTGCGCGCCCATACTCTTGGCCGCCGCGATCGCCGCCAGGCCGGCGACTCCCGCGCCAATGATGAAGACCTTCGCCGGTGCGACCTTGCCAGCGGCAGTCATCTGGCCCGGGATGAACCGGCCGAAGTGTTCGGCAGCTTCTATGACGGCGCGATAACCGGCGATGTTGCCCATCGCGCTCAAGGCGTCCATCTTCTGCGCCCGCGTGATACGCGGCACACAGTCCATGGCCACGACCGTAACGCGTCGCGTGGCGAGCCTCGCCAGAAGCTCTTTGTTCTGCGCCGGCCAGACGAAGCCGAACAGAACGGCGCCTTCTTTCATGAGCAGGGCTTCGTCGAGATTGGTTCCAGGCACGGCCATCGGTGGCCGAACCTTCAGGATGATGTCCGACGTGGCCCATAGGGCGACGGCCGCCTGAACAATCGTCGCGCCGCTCTGCACGTAATCGGCGTC
>JBEBGB010000061.1:0-15789 GCA_040081675.1 Vicinamibacterales bacterium | reverse complement strand
AGGTCGAGCGGACGGAATCGATGCGGAGACGGGTCGCGATGTTGACGAGGGCCGGAACAAGAACAGAACGATCCATAGACATAGGAGAAAACAGTCGGGAAAACAGATGTCAGCGTGTCGAGTTCAGATGCGTAAGGGGGACCTTGGTTGAGCGCACGCCGAATGAGGCCGGTCGGAAAAAGCGAGTGCGATTCTATTGCAGATTGGGCTCCAACGCGAGCCGCCGAGCCAGCCCGACTTCGCGTAAGGAGATGCACCGGCGGCGCGGCGCCAAAACGCCGGCCGATGGAGGCGGACAGACGCCCGCCGGGATCCCGGCAGTCCACTCTATCGCCGCGCGGCTCATCTGGTCGATCGCGAGTGGCTCATCCGCAAATTATAATGAGCGGACACAACACATGACGCACACCATCACGTTGATTCCTGGCGACGGCATCGGTCCGGAAGTCACCGAAGCCGTCCTCCGCATTTTGTTGGCGGCCGGCGTGTCCATCGAGTGGGACAAGCACGTGGCCGGTGTGCTCGCAGTCGAGCGTGGGGGCGTCCCCCTGCCGGCGGAACTGCTCGACTCGATTCGCCGTACGAAAGTGGCGCTGAAGGGTCCGGTGACCACGCCGATTGCCGCCGGATTTACGAGCGTCAACGTCGGCCTCCGCAAAGCGCTGGATCTGTTCGCCAACCTGCGGCCCGTGTGGACCATGCCCGCCGTGCCGAGCCGCTACACGGGAATCGACCTGGTCATCGTGCGCGAGAACACCGAAGACCTCTACGCGGGGCTCGAACATCAGGTGGTGCCAGGTGTCGTCGAGAGCTTGAAGATCATCACCGAGAAGGCCTCGACGCGCATCGGGCGTTTCGCCTTCGACTATGCGCGCCGGCATGGTCGCAAGAAAGTCACCTCGATTCACAAAGCCAACATCATGAAGTTGAGCGACGGCTTGTTCATCGAGAGTGTCAGGGCGGTCGCCCGCGATTATCCCGACATCGCCTACGACGAGAAGATCGTCGATGCGGCATGCATGCACCTGGTGATGAAGCCGGAACAATTCGATGTGATGGTGATGCCGAATCTGTACGGCGACATCGTGTCGGATCTGTGCGCCGGACTGGTCGGCGGACTGGGTGTGGTGGGCGCCGCCAACCTGGGCGTCGACGTGGCGGTCTTCGAGGCCGTGCACGGAAGTGCACCCGATATTGCGGGCAAGAACTACGCGAATCCCACCGCCCTGCTGCTGTCGGCGGTGCTCATGCTTCGTCACATCGACGAGGGCGCCGCGGCCGATCGCATCATGGCGGCCCTTCACACAGTGCTCGAGGAGGGCTCGTGTTTGACCAGAGACCTGGGCGGCACGGCGTCCACCTTCGAATTTGCGGACGCGGTGTGCAGGGCCATCGCCTGAACCCCCGTGCTATAGTCCGAGGCATCCATGCTGGATGATATCGCCCAGGCGGTCCTGGCGCGCGAGGAGGTGGCCAAGTACCTCCGGGGCGGGCTCGGCGAGCGCGGCGACCAGGCTCGGGATCGGATCTACGCCTATCTCGAAGAGCTGCGCACGACGCAGCGGCCGTCGATCTACCGAGCGCTGCAACATCCGCTGTACCCGATTCTTCGCAAGATCGAGCGCAACGACGAAAACCTGCACCACGTCGCGGCTGCGGTACGCGCGCACCGTGTGGTGTATGCGTCGAACCACAAGAGCCACACCGACTATCTGGTTCAGCCGCTCGTGCTCGACGACAACGGCATCCGCCCGCCGCTCATCGCCGCGGGCATCAACCTGTTCGGCGGCCCGCTTGGCCTGATTCACAAGCACGTCACGGGCGCGATTCCCATCCGCCGCAACACGAAAGACCCGGCGTATCTCATCACGCTGAAGGCGTACGTCGCGGAGATACTCAAGCGGCACGATGTCTTCTTCTACCCCGAAGGCGGGCGCAGCTACAGCGGCGAGTTGAAAGCCGCCAAGACCGGACTGCTGCACGCGACGCTACAAGCCGAGTGTCCGGATCTGGTCATCATTCCCGTGGCCATCGCCTACGACCTCGTGCTCGAAGATCACATCCTGGCCCGGCAGGCCGCCAAGAAGCGACCGCGCGCGTTTTCGCGCGAGGTGGCCGAGATGGTCCGTTACGCCGTCGGCTATCGTTCGCGCGCCTTCGTGACCTTCGGCGCGCCGATCTCGGCGACTGGCTACGACGCCAACTCGCGCACCGAGGTGCTCGATCTCGCCCGGCTCGTTCGCGCGCGAATCGGCGAGATGGTGAAGGTGCTGCCGACTGCCCTCTTCGCCTCGGCAATGCGTCCGTCGATTACCCGCAAGGATCTCGAAGAGCGAATCGACCGCATGATCGAGGAACTCGCGGCGCGGCACGCCAATCTGGCGGTCACGAGCGGACGCCAGGCCGTGGCGGAAGCAGCCGAACCCCTCGAAACGCGTGGCATCGTGGTGCTCGAGCGGGGGCGATTCCGCGTGCGCGAACGCAACGTGCTGCGCTTCTACGCACGCTCGATCGAGCACTTGCTGATCACGCCCGGACTGACGCACTGATCGGGTGGACGATGACGACCGATCGGCCGTCCCGGTAATTGGTCCGTGCTCGCCTCGAAGACGATCTTCCATCTCCTCGCACAAAGCGCCCTGCTGCGCCGTGCCGCGTCGCACTACGGCATGCGTCGCCCGACGTCCTTTGCCCGCCGCTTCATTGCCGGCGAGACCGTCGAAGAGGCTGTCACCGTTGCGCGAAGCCTGGAGGCGCAGGGACTGCTCCACTCGCTCGACTACCTCGGCGAGAGTGTCGCGTCTCTGGCAGAAGCCGACGCCGCGACGCGCGACTACCTGCGCGTGATCGACGCCGTCATGCAGGCTGGCATCATCCGAAACGTGTCGCTCAAGCTCACGCAGCTCGGTCTCGACGTGGATCGTGCGACCGCGATCGACAACTTGCGGCGCATCCTGGAACGGGCCGTCGATTTCTTCATCCGCATCGACATGGAGAGTTCGGCGTACACGCAGGTGACGCTCGACATTTTCGAGACACTCTGGCAACAGGGCTATCGCAACATTGGCGTCGTGCTGCAGGCAGACCTGTTCCGCACTGAAGCAGACGAAGAACGCGTGAGCAGGTTGGGCGCGCGTGTGCGGCTGGTCAAGGGCGCCTATCGCGAGTCGAAGGCCATGGCGTATCAGAAGAAGGCCGACGTGGACGCGCACTACGCCGTGCTCGTGAAGCGTCTGCTCGAACGCGGGCACTACCCGGCCATAGCCACGCATGACATCAACATGATCGACCTCGCGCGCACGCATGCCGCGACGCTCGGGCTCGGCAAGGACAGCTTCGAATTCCAGATGCTGTACGGCATCCGGCGCGACTTGCAGCAGATGCTCGTCAAGGACGGCTACCGTGTTCGCGTCTACGTGCCCTTTGGTCGACAGTGGTTCCCCTATTTCATGCGGCGTTTGGGTGAGCGGCCCGCCAACGTTGGCTTCGTGCTCAGAGGCCTTGCAGCCGACCGCGGCTAGTCTAGTCGTCAGCGTCAAATGCGCTGACACGGAGAGCACGGACAACGGACGGAAGACACGGAATCAAATCGATTAACACGTACCCATAGGAAGCAGTGACCTCCGTGTTCTTCCTCCGTGCGCTCCGTGGTAGCGCTTTTCTGTAGACACGGTCCCCGCCAGCCCCGCTGGCCTGCACCTCCTGCCGGCCATGCCTGCCCTTCCAGTGTTGCCCCCCGCCCTTCTCGCCCCTGCTGTCCTACCGGCCTGCCCTGCCTGTCCCGCCTGGCCTGCCTGCCGGTTTATGGTTAGCTATAGCTCACACATGAAGACAGTCATCTGCATCACCGGCGCCTCGTCCGGCATCGGCCGTGCAACCGCGCTTCGGCTTGCGAGAGACGGCGCATCGATCGCTGTGTGCGCTCGGCGTCGCGATCGGCTCGATGCCGTGGCCGCTGAAATTGTCAGCATGGGCGGCACGCCACTGCCATTCACCGCCGACGTGACGCGGCCCGAGGAAATGCAGGCGTTCGTGGACGCGACGGTCCGGCAATTCGGGCGGCTCGACGTCATGCTCTGTAATGCGGGCTACGGCATCTACGGCGCGATAGACCATGTCAGCGCGGAACAGATGCAGGCCGTGATGGATGTGAACTACTTCGGCACCTTCCATGCTGCGCGGGCGGCGCTCGGCGTCTTTCGAACACAGGGACACGGCCACACGATCATCGTGTCGTCCATCGTTGGACAGCGCGGCATTCCGTTCATGGGACCGTATGCCGCCACGAAGTTCGCTCAGGTCGGGCTCGCTGAATGCCTGCGAGCTGAAGTCGTCGGCACCAGGCTGCGCGTCTCGGTGGTCTACCCCATCTCGACCGAAACCGAGTTCTTCGGCGTGATGACACGGCAGTCCGGATTCGCCACTCGTGCGCACGGTCCGCGTCAATCGCCAGAGAGCGTCGCCGACGCGATCGCGCGAGCCATCGCGCGCCCCGTACCGGAAATCTATCCCTATCGGCTCGCTAAAGGTCTCGCCGTGCTGAACGCGCTTGCGCCTGGGTTCTGCGATCGGCTGACGAAGCGCTGGGGCCGCGAACCCATCGTGGGCTGAACATGTCAGTTGGCGAACTGGTGAGTTGGTGAATTGGTGACTGACGGAATTGGCGCGTTGGGTCCAGGCATCGATCCGCGTGCGCTAGAAATTGCCCGTACCGTCGCGCTCGAGGGCGCGCGCGCGCTCATCGTCGGTGGCTGGGTGCGCGATCGACTCCTGGCGCGCGAATCGAAAGACATCGACATCGAGGTGTTCGGCATCGAAGCGGACCGCCTGCGAACGATTCTCGAAGGACTGGGCCGAGTCGAGACCGTCGGCGAGAGCTTCCAGGTCTACAAGTTCGGCGACATCGACGTGTCGCTACCGCGGCGCGAGTCGAAGGCAGGGCGCGGGCACCGCGGCTTCACCATCGTTGGCGATCCGACGATGAGCATCGCGGAGGCGGCGCGGCGGCGGGACTTCACGATCAATGCGATTGCCTTCGATCCGCTGACCGGCGAATTTCTCGATCCGTTCAACGGACGCGCCGACCTGCAGCGCCGCCTCCTCCGCATCGTCGACCCCGGCACATTTGGAGACGACAGCCTTCGGGCGCTGCGCGCCGTTCAATTCGCGGCACGCTTCGATCTGACGCTCGATCAGGAGACGCGCGATCTGTGTCGGACCATGTCGCTCGACGATCTGCCAGCGGAACGCATCTGGGGCGAGATCGAGAAGATGCTTGATGCTCCGCGCCCATCGATCGGCCTCGCGCTCATGCTCGACCTCGGCATCGTCGAACGTCTCTTCCCCGAGCTGCATGCCCTCGTGGGCTGCGTGCAGGAACCTGAGTGGCATCCCGAAGGGGACGTGTGGGTGCATACGTTGCAGGTGGTCGATCAGGCGCGCACGCGCGTGGACGACCTGCCTCGACCGCAGCGACTCGCGGTGATGCTCGGGGCTGTGTGTCACGACTTCGGTAAGCCGGCGACCACCGCGTTCAGCGATGGCCGTATGAGGTCCATTGATCACGAGGAGCAAGGCGTGGCGCCGGCCACGCGCTTTCTCGATCGGCTCAACGTGCACTCGTTCGAGGGCTACGACGTGCGAGCGCAGGTGCTTGGCATGACTGCGCAGCATCTGAAACCTGGCATGTGGTTCAAGACGAAAGACGTGGTGGGCGACGGCGCGTTTCGGCGCCTGGCGCAGAAGGTCGATCTCGAACTTCTGGCGCGGCTGGCGAAGGCCGACTGTCTGGGTCGCGAGCCCGGAGAGTTCAACTGTCAGGCGATGGACTGGTTTCTCGAGCGCGCCCGGGCACTCGGCGTCGAGCATCGCCCCCCTGAGCCCATCTTGCTTGGCCGCCATCTGATCGAACTCGGCGTAAAGCCCGGCCCGAGAATGGGCGAGATATTGAAGGCTGTGTACGAGCAGCAGATGGACGGAACCGTGTCCACGCTCGAAGACGCGGTCGCCGCCGCACGAGCGCTGATCTGATTCCCGCGGCCCTGGTGGCCAGCGCGTACACCCATCGTCAAATCGGCAAACGCGTAGGGAGGCGAGCTGAACGAAGCCGCCCTCAGTCATGTTAGGTGAGTGGAGAGGACTTGAACCTGCGACCTTTGGCTTCGGAGGCCGCGCGCGCCTGTGGCGGTCGGCGGGGGTGCGGCGGAGAACCGATCTTCGATTGCTCGCCCCTGCAAATGTCAGGCTGCCGCCATCGGTGCCTGGGCATCGTGCCGAACGAGCCACTCGGCAAAAGCATCGGCGCTGATCGGCCGGCTGAGTAGGTAGCCTTGCAGCTCGTCGCAGCCATGTTCGCGCAGAAAGTCGAGCTGCACCTGCGTCTCAACTCCTTCGGCGACGACCTTCATTCCGAGCCCACGGCCAAGCGCGATCACGGCTTGTACGATCGCACTGTCTTCGGGGTCAACAGGTGTGTCCGTGACGAAGGAGCGGTCGATCTTGAGCGTGTCGACATTGAAGCGCTTGAGATAGCGCAGTGATGACTGGCCAGTTCCGAAATCGTCAATCGCGATGCTGACGCCCATCTTGCCGAGCTCGGCCATCGTGCGCGCGACCACCTCGGAGTCGTCGATGAGCATGCTCTCGGTGAGCTCGACCTCGAGCAGCTCCGCGTCGAAGCCCGTTTCGTCCAGCACGTCCGCGATCTGCTGGACCAACTCAGGGTGCCTGAATTGCCTGGCCGACACGTTCACGGCTAGCTGGAGCCGAGGCATCCCTGCACGCTGCCACTTCATCATCTGCCCGCACGCTTCGCGGAAGACCCACACGCCCACCGGAACGATCAACCCGGTTTCTTCAAGGATCGCAATGAACCGATCTGGTGCGACCAGGGCCTGGCCCGGCCGCTTCCAGCGCAGCAGCGCCTCGACACCAATGACCTGGCCCGTCTGAATGTGGGCCCTGGGCTGATAGTGCAGCTGGAACTCGCCGCGTTCCAACGACTGCCTCAACTGCACCTCGAGCTCGTGGCGTTGAGTAGCGGCGAGATTCATCTGCTCTTCGAAGAAGCAGAAGGTGTCGCGCCCGAGCTCCTTGGACCGATACATGGCCATATCGGCCTGCTTGATCAAACCATCGAGGTCCACGCTGGAATCAGGGTTCAGGGTGATGCCGATGCTGGCCGTGATGAACAGTTCATGTTTACCCACCAGGATCGGTCGCGTCAGCGCGCAAAGTATGCGCCTCGCGATAGCCGCCGCCTCGGCGTCGTTCACGTCTTCGGCCACGATCATGAACTCGTCGCCACCCAGACGAAAGACCTCGCCGGCGATCGAGGGCCGGCCATTGCGCGCGATCGAATCGCTCTCGCGCAGGCAGTCGGCCAGCACGCTGGACATGGCCACCAGCAATTGGTCGCCAACGTCATGGCCCAGACTGTCGTTGATGATCTTGAAGCGGTCGACGTCCAGGAACATCAAGGCGAGCTGCTGCGAGGAGCGGAGCGCGCGCGCGAGCGCTTGCTGCAGACGGTCTCGAAACAGGGTTCGGTTCGGCAGGCCAGTCAGACCGTCGAAGTTGGCCAGGCGAGACAGTTGTTCTTCGTTCGTCTCGCGTTCAGAGATTTCCCGGCTGTGCGCCTCGCGCAGGTGCTGGGTGAGTTCGTCGATTGCCGAGCGCTGCTGCCCCAACGAACCGGCCATGCTGTTGAGCGCGGACATCAGCCCACCCAGCTCACCGCGCGCGTAGGGTTGGACGATGCGTGCGCTGAGGTCGCCTCTGCCCAGGTCGCGAACCATCGACGTGATGCGAACCACCGGGCGCCGGATGCCCCACTCCGCCAGCGACCAGACACCTGCAAACAGCAGCAGCGCCGCCCCGGTCAGGGCGAACAGGCCCTCGCGGAGATGTCTTCTCGAAGTTGCCACCAGCAGCCGTTGGGGCTGGCCAAGCATGACGTGCACACCCGCAGCCCGCATCGCCGGCGAGTCCGCCACTGCCCAGACGTGGGGCAGGCCGTCGCGGCCGACGATCTGACCGGTGCCGCCGGACTGCGCGAGGGCGAAGAGCGGTGTGCGGGCCACCGACGTGCCGGGTTTGGGGAGGCCATCGGTTCCGCCCGTCCAAACCAGCACGGTCCCCTTGTCGTCCAGCAGCAGCAACTCTGCGCCCTCGAGCCGGGACTGTTGTCTGGCGTCGTCGGCGAAGCTCTGTAGATTTAGTGAGGCCACCAACATGAAGCGCAGCGCACCGGTGTCGGATCGGGCCGGATACACGACCTGAAGCACCGCAGTGCCTGTTAGTCGACCGAAGGCGGGCTCAACCAGGACACTTGTGGCGCCGGCGAGTGCACGCGTGACGTAGGTTCGATCGGACAGGTTGAAGACAAGCCCTTTTTGCAAGGAGTCGCAGTGCAGGCTCCCGTCGGGCAGCACGGTCACGATGCCCGTGTACTGCGGGTAGGCCTCGCGCACCGCAGAGAGGTGGGCAGAACAGGCACCGCGTTCAGCACTATCGAGGAGCCGCGAGTGCGCCAGACCGTAGTGCAGTTGTGCGGTGCCCTGGACACGCTGGTCGAGGCCCGCCGCGACGTTGTTGGACGAAAGGGCCAGGTTGCGTACCGCGCCGGCGATCTCCGCTTTGTTGTCTCTCAGGAAGCGCCAGCCGAGAAGCGAGGCTGGCAGAAGGATCGCCAGCGATACCAAGCACAGAAATCGGGAACGCAGGCTCATGTCAGCGGGCTCGGCAGGTGAATCGAGAGCACAGTAGTACCACCTCCGAGTCGGCGCGCCATGGTGCGCAGCCATTGGTCCGTCGCGGCCGAGCCGAACGATGCACCCGTACTATCGGCACCAGTCGTCAAGACTTGAGTGGCCAGCGTGCGGAACCAGCGGCCGACCAGTAGATGAAGCGGCGCGACCTGCGCAGAGAGTCGATCTCGAACTTCTGGTTCGGCTGCCAGATCTTGACGGCCGTGTACGAGCAGCAGTTAGATGGGACCGTGCGTTCGCTTGATGAGGCGAAGGTCGCCGCGCAAGCGCTAATCTGATTCCCGCGGGCTTGGTGCCGGCGCATGCCGCCAATGCGATAATGCCCTTCATGAAGACCGTAGGCACCCGCCATGGCGACGCACCGCCTCTGGCCGATCAGGCCGCGCTCGTGCGGACGGCGGCCGCGCTTCGCGGCACGCCGTACCTTGTACCGCGCGGTGTCTATCGCTTCTCGAGTTTCGAAGAGGCCGATGCGTGGATGACCCAGATGACGCTACGTACGCTCGAGCACCAGAACCGGAAGACGTCGTCCGCATCTGCCGCGCTCTGAACGAGGCGGGTGCGAGGTACGTCCTGATTGGCGGATTTGCCGTCATCGCTCACGGAGCGAGTCGCTTCACAAAGGACATTGACTTCCTGGTCGATGCGGCGCCCGACAACATCTCACGCGTGAAATCGGGACTAACTGTCCTCGCCGATAACGCCGCCGCCGAGGTGGCCGACACCGACGTGCTCGACTACATCGTCGTCCGCGTGGTGGATGAAGTCGTCATCGACCTCATGGGACGTGCGTGCGGACTGACGTACGCCGATGTCGCCACGGATATGGAACAGCGAGACATAGGCGGGGTCATGGTGCCGATCGCCAGTCCCTCTGCGCTAATCCGGACCAAGGATACCTACCGCCCGCAGGATGCGATCGACCGCGCCTTTCTCGACGAACTTCTCCGGCGACGACGGCGCGAATAGCTCGATCCAGGTCTCACGTCGGTATACTTCACCAAATTCGTGGCTCTCACTCCCGGCGCGCGGATCGGTCCGTATGAAGTCCTCGCCGCCATTGGTGTTGGCGGCATGGGCGAAGTCTATCGGGCGCGCGACGCGCGGCTGAAGCGGGACGTCGCACTCAAGGTATTGCCCGACGGCGTGGCGGGCGATCGTGACCGCGCTGCGCGGTTCCAGCGCGAGGCGGAACTACTCGCGGCGCTTACCCATCCTCACGTCGCGTCGCTCTACGGTCTCGAAGAAACGACTGGGTCGGACGGCGCAGTGACTCACGCATTGGTGATGGAGCTGGTCGAGGGCGAGACGCTGGCCGACCGGCTTGTCCGCGGCCCTGTGCCAGTCGACGAGGCGCTGGCGATCGCGAGGCAGCTGGCCGAGGCGCTCGACTACGCACACGAGCACGGCGTGCTGCACCGCGACCTCAAACCGGCAAACATCAAGTTGACATCGGACGGCCAGGTGAAGGTCCTCGATTTTGGCCTCGCTAAAGCGCTCGACTCAGGGGCGGGCAGGACGGGCTCGGCGGAGAGAGCTGGCGAGAGAGACATCACGCAATCTCCGACGCTCACGTCTCCCGCCGCAATAACCGGCGTGGGCGTCCTGCTTGGCACGGCGGCCTACATGTCGCCAGAGCAGGCGCGCGGGCAGGCCGTCGACAAGCGTGCGGACATCTGGGCGCTTGGTGCGGTGCTGTACGAACTACTCGCCGGCACCCGCGCGTTTCCGGGCGAGACGGTGACGGACACGCTCGCGGGTGTAATCAAGAGCGATCCCGATTGGACCAGGCTGCCCGAGTCGACTCCGGCCAGCGTGCGAACGTTGCTGGCGCGATGTCTCGATCGGAGCACTCGCAGCCGGTTGCGCGACATGGGAGAGGCGCTTCACTCTTTGAACCAGCCTAAGAGCGGCGTCTTTGGAGCCGCAATCGACCAGCAATCTGGTCAGGCAACACCTTCACGTCGGTTTGCGGGCGGGTGGTTGGTGGTCGCTACCGCCGCTGGTCTATCCGCCGTGGCTGGCGCTGCAATCGCGTGGAGTCTCAGGCCAGCCCCCTCGGCGCCCCAGACGGCTGTCACACGCTTTGCCTTCGACTTGCCAAAGCGCTCAGGCAATGTTCGGATCGCTCGACAGTTCCTAACGATTTCGAGAGACGGCACCCGGGCGTTCCTTCAGCTGAATCCTGGTACCGGGCAGAACGGAAGCTTGTGGGTCCGTCGGCTGGACGGACTTGAACCGGACCCCATCAAAGGCGCCGAGTTCACAGGCTCTCATGTTGTTCTCTCTCCGGACGAACGATGGCTGGCCTTTTGGGCTGCGGGCCAGATCCGGAAGATCAGCGTTGACGGCGGGACTCCTGCCGCCGTCGCCACCACCAACAATGATGTCTGGGGCATGACGTGGAGGGGTGCACAAATCCTGTTCGGTTCGGTGCCGGAAGGAATCATGACCGTGCCAGAGTCAGGAGGGTCCGCAAGCGTGGCAGTAGCGGCCGGCCAAGGCGAGTGGCTCTACGGACCCCAGGCAGTGCCGGGAAGCGACTTCATCCTGTTTACTGCGAAGCGCGCCGACGCCCCGAACTGGAATGAGGCGCAGGTCGTCGCACAGTCGCTGACGACTGGTGAGCGGAGGGTGCTGATTCAGGGCGGGCGCGATGCGAGGATCGTGCCTTCCGGTCACCTTCTCTTTGCCAGAGGAAGCGTGGTGTTTGCGCAGTCGTTTGATCCAGGTAGCGTGACCATCCACGGCAGTGCCATTCCCGTCCTTGACGATGTTGAAGGCGGTGCAATCGACCAAAACGGGGCGTCGCACTTCGCAGTGTCGGACAACGGGTCGCTGGTGTATTACCCGCGTCCGCAGTTCGGCACCCGCACTCTCGTCTGGCGAGACCGGCGCGGTCTTGAGACACCCCTGAACGCACCGCCACATTCCTACGTAGGGCCCCGCCTCGCCCCCGATGGCAGTCAGATCGTTGTGGGGGATGAAGCCGAGCAAGATCTTTGGACGTGGAACCTTGCCGGCGAGACGCTGACCAGACTGACGAGCGCGGGATCCGGCGGCAATGGTCTTCGCACCGATTGGATGCCCGACAGCAAACACATCGTGAGAGGAGTCGGTAATGCAGTCGTCGTCAGCGCGACGGACGGTTCCGGCGAAGAGGTAGTGACACGAACTCAGGTGGGCGCCCAGCCTTATGGGCCCTCTCCGGACGGAAACAACATTCCGTTTCTCCTTGGTGCCGACCTGTTCGTCGTGTCGCGCTTTCCACCACACGAGGTGCGCACGCTCGTGAAGTCGCCTGCCATTGAAGCCCGCGTTGTATTTCATCCGAACGGCCGCTGGTTTGCGTATCAGGCGACCGACTCCGGACGTTACGAGATCTACGTAAAACCATTTCCCGACACCGACCGTACCCGTTGGACCGTCTCGACCGAGGGCGGGGAACAGCCACTCTGGTCGCCGCGCGGAGACGAGCTGTTCTACGTCAACGGGAAGAACCAGCTCGTGTCAGTTCAAATCGGCAAAGGCGATGCATTCACACAAGGGAAGTCGACGGTGATTTTCCCCGACGCTGGACCTCGTACGGGCGCCGCCCGCAACTACGACATCAGTCCAGACGGCTCGCGCTTTTTGATGGTCAAGGAGTTGGCGCCCGCTCCGCCGCCGCGAATCGTCGTCGTCGAGCATTGGCTCGACGAGGTGAAGCGCAAAGTACATTGACGCGCACCTCACGCCTTGCGCTCGCGGCGGCGCGGAAGCTGATTTAAGACGCTTCTCGAATCGATGTAGCGCGCAGTCCTTCGTTCTTGGGTCTTCGTCCCTGGTTCGCGCGGGCATTTACGAGATCGGTGTAGCGTGACGGCCCGACTTGCGAGCGCCGCGCGCGGTGATCCGACAACCGACGCGCAAGGCCAGATCGAGGCCTGGGTGTCTGGGACCCAGGCCGAGCACGAGTGACGAGCCCTGGAGCGGCGGTTGACCGCGGTGTCGAGCCGGAGGGACGACGCGCTACACCGATCTCGAGAGCGCTCTAATTGGTGTCGTATCCTCCGTTCGCTGCCGTGGCCTCCGTGTGAGGGCCTTTGGTCAGACAGTCAACGTCAGCGCGACGGCGGACGCGTGTCGCGCGTCGCCTCCGGTGTCCAGAACTCGATCGGTCCCAGATTGAGCTGTTCCACAGCGGTTGTAACCTTGGCTTTATCGCCAACGACAATGAAGAGCGTCTTTTCAGGCACGAGATATTTCCGGGCCGCGGCGGTCACCTGCGCGGACGTCACCGCCGCAAAGCGAGCCTGCGCCCGCGCGTAGTAGTCGAGGGGCAAGCCGTAGAGAAACAAATTGGCGGTGGTGCCACTGACGCGCCCACTCGACTCGAAGTCGGCCGGGAGCGACCTGATGATCGCATCCTTCGCCAGCGTCAACTCCTCGGTCGTGACGCCGTCCCGAATCCGCGCGAGTTCCTTGACGGTTTCGGCGAGTGCAGGTGCGGTTACGTCGGTCCGCACGCCCGTCGCCACCGTGAAGAAGCCCGGCGATCGGCGGAACACGAACTGCGAATTCGCACCGTAGGTGTAGCCGTGCGCTTCGCGCAGATTCAGGTTGATGCGGCTCGAGAACAGCCCGCCGAAAACTGAATTGAGCACCACCATCGACTCATAGTCGGGTGTGTTCCGCGCCGCGGCCACCATCACTCCGCGAATCTGCGATTGGGACGCACCGGGCTTGTCCACGAGCACGACCTTCGCGCGAGTCGTGTCAGGAGCGACGTCGGCGAGCGCGGACACCGCAGCGCCCGGCTGCCAATCGCCAAACATCTGCTCGACCAGTGGACGCAGCGCGCTCTCCGAGATTCGACCCGACACCACGAGCGCCGCGTTGTTCGGCACGAAGTTCTTCGTCCAGAACGCACGCAGGTCGTCAACCGTGATCGCGCGGTTCGAGGCCTCTGTGCCGAGTTCAGCAAAGCCGTAGGGGTGCGACCCTCCGTATAGAGCCGCTGCGGTGACGGCGCTGGCGATCGCATTGGCTTCCTGCCGCTGCTGGGTGAGCTGCGTCAGTCGACTCGTCCGCTGTCGCTCCACTTCCTGCGCCGGAAAACTCGGACGCCGCACGACGTCGGCCAACAGCGTCAGCATCTGCGGGAAGGTGCGCGTCAACGATGAGACCGACGCCTGCATGGAGTCGACCGTGGAAGTCGCGGACAGCGATCCTCCCGCCTGCGCGATGTCGTCCGCGATCTGCGGCGCCGAACGGGACGTCGTGCCTTCAGTGAGCATGGCCGCGGTGAAGCTGGCCAGTCCTGGCCTCCCTGGCGGGTTCGAACCACTACCCGACTTCAACACGAGCGTTGCCGACACGATCGGCACGCCTTGCCTGTCGTTCAAGAGCACGGTGAGTCCGTTCGCGAGGCGGAACGACGTGGGCACCGGAACGCGAAGCGCGCGGGCAGGGCCGGCTGTGGGCGTCGTGCTGCGCCAGGCCTCGTCAGCGTTGACCGCCTCTTTCTGGTCGCCCACCGCAGCCGGGGGCGTCGTCTTCGGAACCTCGGGGCCCAGGTCCTGCGTTCCCGGCACGCCGTGCACGACGACGCGCGAGCTCTTCGTCAGCGTTTGCGCAAAAGCCTTCACCGACGCCGGCGTCACCTGCCGATAACGACCGAGGTCACGCTGAAGGAATCCAGGATCGCCCAGGTAGTGGTTGTACTCGTTCAAACGATCCGCGACGCCGCCAAACCCACCAAGACGCTCGAGACCACGCACCGTCTGCGTCTCCGATCCGTTGCGCGCGCGGTCTATTTCCGCCTGCTCTGGTCCGCCGGTCTGGAACCGGGCGATTTCCTCATCGAGCGCCGCTTCGAGTTCCGCAGCCGTGTGTCCGGGCCGAGCGGTGACTTCAATCTGGAACACGGACGTCAGCATGAGGGATTGCTGAAAGGCGACCACGTTCTGGGCGAGCTGCTTGTCGTACACAAGAGACTTGTACAGTCTGGAGGACTTGCCGCCACCGAGGGCACTTGCCGCAACATCGGCGTCAGCGTCTCCAGCCGTGTAGATCGCGGGGCTCAGCCAGGCCACGATGACACGGGGCAACTCGATGCGGTCGGTCACCACCGTTCGACGCTCGCTCGTGATGGGCGGTGTCTGCACGGACGGCTTCTGCACCGGCGGGCCTGACTTCAGCGGCCCGAAATAGCGCTCGACCAGTTTCTTCGCCGCGGCCTTGTCGATGTCGCCGACGATGGCGAGACTCGCGTTGTTCGGCGCGTAATACTTCTTGAAGAAGTCGCGAACATCGCCAAGCTGCGCGGCCTGAATGTCGGCGTGCGAGCCGATGATGCTCGCGTAGTAGGGATGCCCTTTCGGAAACAGCTGATGAAAGACTGCCTCGTCGACGATGCCGTATGGGCGGTTCTCGTAGCTCTGACGCCGCTCGTTGCGTACGACGTCTTGTTGATTCAAGAGCTTCTCCTGATCGAGCACGTCGAGCAGGTAGCCCATTCGGTCTGATTCCAGCCACAGCCCGAGTTCGAGCTGATTGGCCGGCAGTGTCTCGAAATAGTTCGTACGGTCGAATCCTGTGGTGCCGTTGACGCCGCTCGCGCCCGCGCCCTCGACCAGCTTGAAGTGAGAGTCGCCCGACACGTGCTTCGACCCCTGGAACATCATGTGTTCGAACAAGTGGGCGAAGCCGGTTCGTCCCGGTTCCTCGTTGGCCGGTCCGACGTGATACCAGAGGTTCACGGCCACGAGCGGCAGGCGATGGTCCTCCGACAAGATCACCTCGAGCCCATTCGGCAGTGCGTATTTCTCGAAGCTGAGATTGGGAACGTCGGTGGCGGTCGACTGGGGCGTGGTGGCTTGCCCTCGGACCACAACAGCACCGAGCGCAATGGTTGCGCTCACCGCAATCAGACCAATCAGAAGGTGCCGGAACTGGACATGACTCATGACAGAAGTTCCTCGTGCGCTGACGTTACCCTGTTCTCGGGGCTTGGTGCCTTGTGTAAGCCATTCTAGGA
>JBEBGB010001340.1:0-1031 GCA_040081675.1 Vicinamibacterales bacterium | reverse complement strand
GCCCCCCACGACGCTAGCTCGCCCCCGCCGCAGCCCATTTCCGGGGCAACCCGGTGACCCACGTGGGCCGCGCGGGCGTCTCGACAACACCGCCTGCGGACTTGCGCCGGCTAAACGGCGGGTGAAACGTGGTTACCGATTACAGCAGAGAGACTAGTTAGGTGGCTACACCAATCGTCTGGTCAGTCTTGTCATGATTCCCAAGAACTTTGTACGAGGGTCATTTGGCGTGGCCATGATGACCTCGTGGGCCTGCGCCTCAACCGCAACTAGTGCAACGACCGACGCCTGCGTCTCGGCACGGTCCAGTCATTCGGAATCGCTCAACGCGTTCGTTGACTCGGCGGGCTTGGCGATCGAACTCAATGGTTGGGAACCTGCGACCGGGTTGACTCTGGCGACGCTGAATCGTGACTCCGTCGGCGGCCCTCGCGCCGAGGTCTACTCTGAGACGATTGACTCCCTCCGCCACGAAAGCCTCGGCGAGATCGTCCGACGTTATGCTCACACTGTGCCCGCCGAGCGTGCGGAAGTCGCGCTGGAGTTGGGCACGTTCGCTGGGTACGCTCCAAGGCGACTGGCCGCGCTGCGTCGATGTAGGCCCGAGATTGTGAATCCTCGGTTGCTCCAGCAGGCCATCTGGGCAGCGGCGGAAAGACTCGACATACATCAACCAATGACCGTCCCGGTCTACGCGCGCGTTGAGCCCGACGGAAGCATCGCCGTGCCGCGTGTAAACGACAGTTCAGGCCGTGCGGAAGTCGACCGCGCCGCGATCCGCATCCTCGCCGCCACGCGGTTCTCGCCTGCGTTGATCGAGGGCCTCCGCTCTCCCGCATACATCCTGCTTCCGCTCCGGTTCTATCCCCAGCCGACGAACTAGTCGTGAGCGCGAGCACGAAGCGTCACTCGCCTGTAGCCACCTAACAAAGGTATCTGGACTCCTCCCCGTGATTGAGCAAGAGGTCGAGGGCGGCGGAGGTCGACTGCAGTCGTATCTTCGGCCCGTTAGTGAGCGGACATAGCCGCTC
>JBEBGB010000458.1:0-4359 GCA_040081675.1 Vicinamibacterales bacterium | reverse complement strand
TACTGGCCGGTGTATCAGCTGACGAATCTCATGTACGTCTGGCTCTTCAAGCGCAACCCCAAGCTGCCCGTCACGCTCATCCCCGTGTGCGTCGAGTCGCGTCTGAAGCCGCTCCGCTTCACGAACCGGAAAGCGGTAGAGATGCTTGGATGGAAACCGCCGCTCTCTCACCGCGAGTGTCTGGACAAGACATTCGGTCCGGTCGGCGCAAGCGCACCGACTCTGTCGACTCCGGCTACTACCTGACGCTGCGTAGTCCGGGCGCCGCGCTCGCGGTGCCAAGCGCGCGCTCGTACCGCTGCCTGGCAGGGAGCACGGCCAGCGGCGTCGGGCTCGTCGGCTCGACCCAGGGCCACTGGTTCTCTCCGAAGAACGCGGGCTTCGACGTCAGGTAAAGGGACGCCGGAATGGCCCTCGGTGTGCGGTCCCACTTGACGGAGTTCGTGACGTAGTCGAAGTTGCCGTCTCGAAGCGTGGTGCTGCGCACCTTGGGATCCACAGACTGCTCCCAGTGCGTCGGGTCGTAACCAAGGCGCCAGATGTACTGACCGTCTCCCCAGGCACTGCCGCTCGGCGTGCCAACACCGGCATCTTCGTAGAGCCACCCACTCATCTGGCCCTGTTCGCCCATCACGTTGCCAATGAAGGCGTGCCACCAGGAGCCGAACATGAGCCCTGCGGCCCGAACATTCGACTTGCCTGGAATGTCGCGCCGGCGTCCGGTGAGGTGGTTCCTGAACACGGTCATGGCGATCGCACTGCCATGGGTGTTGTCCGAGTCGTAGTTGAACGACTCGTTACCTTCGAACAGGATGTGATGGCCGCCGACGTAGTGGCTGCCGCTCAGACCGACTTCGACCCACTCCTCGGTGTTCCAGATGTATCCGTTGTCCATGTAGTTGTAACCAACGACAGAACCCGCGCCCGAGGCGCGCGCCACCATCATCTTGTTGGCCTTCACCACGATGTTGTTCTCGACGAGCACTGCGGACGATCCGCCGGAGAGACTGATGGCGTACCCTCCGCCACCAGGCACGGGCCAGGCCGCGTCGTGAATGTACGAGTCGCGCACTTCCACACCAAACGACTGGTCGACGGCGACACCCTCGCCGAGCCACAGCGTGTTCTCGACACTCTTCATCCACGAAAAGGCGGCAGCTTCGAAGCGGATGTTGCCGTCCGCGCCGCCCGTCACCGTCAAATCCTCGATTCCCGCATTCCTGACGTGCACGGCGTCGTACCGGGTCAACTGCGCCATCTTCGACACGCGGTAGCCGATGTGCAGCGGCGTGGTGAAGGTGACGAGGTTGCCGCTGACCGCGGCAATCTCTTTGATCTCGTTGACAGGTCGTCCAGGACGAGCGAACCATGTGAGCGAATCCGGGAACGGATCGTCGGCCGAGTCTGGGGGATTGTGTCGGGTATAGACCACGCGGTCGGAGGCCCAAATCCGTACGTTGGTCGGCACTCCCTTCCGGTTGGGAAGACTCACCCATGCACCGGTGCTGTAGTGATCTTCGTCGAGCAGCACGAACTGACCAGCCGTGAAGCCGCCGGCGTTCTTCACACTCACTGACTTCGCACCACTGACCGCGTCAGTGGTCAGGTTCACGGACGTGGAGTCGGCCGTCTTCGGCCAACGATTCGGACCAACGACGAGAATGGGTTGGGTGTCGCGCGCGATGTAGCTGAATGGCACCGCACCGTTCGTCTTCCGGAGTACGGTCGCCCCCGCGCCGGCACCTCGAAGAGTGATGCCTTTGCTTATCTGCACCAGGTTGTTGACCGTGAACGTGCCTGCGGACAACACGACCACCTGCCCCGCAGGACATGCGTTCACCGCGGACTGAATCGCGGCTGAGGCGTCCTGTAGCCCGTCTCCGTACGACGCTGCTGCAACAGTGCGACAAACGGTGGTGCGAATCGGAACGCCGCCCGGCACACCTGGTGTCCACGTCGTCCTGGCTTCGACAGGAACGATGCTCGTGTCGACGGTCTCGGTGACCGTCACACCACGCGGCTGTTGCGCCCTTACGCCAGTCGCCGCCGCGCACCCAAGGATGCACACCAGCAGACACGCAACTCTGTGCACCCTTAGAGTTGGTTGCAACATGACGAAAAGCTCTACCACAGAGGACACAGGGCGGAACCGAGAACACGGAGAATACGACCAATTGAGCCGTGTCTTCCGTTCGTCTCCGTGACCTCCGTGGTAGTGCTCTGATTCTGAAACACTTTTCTTAGTACCTCACCAACTGGCATATGCGCGAGCGTGACGAGCGCGATTCAGTGTACCCCGCGATGACGCGTTTTTTGGATGAGCCACCGATTCGCGCAATTCGATCGCACTCACGTGAAGAACCGTAGATTCGCCAATCGAAACTGCACGTACCTCGTCACGCAGTCGTCCCCGTACTGCAGTCTTCCGCGCTCGATCTGGTCGTCAGCCGGTTGGGATTGCCATCGGCGCGTGCTCAAATAGATGACGGACTCTATGCGCATCCTCGTCGTCTCACCGGAGCTGCCCTATCCCCCCACGTGGGGCTTCAGCATCCGGGTCACGCAGTTCCTGTCACTGCTCGCACGTCGGCACTCGGTTTCCCTGGTGACCTATGCCGAGGCCGGAGACGAGGACAAGATACGAGCGCTCGAAGGGATGTGCCACGCGGTACACGCGGTATCCGGCGGAGACTCCCGCTCGCTCGGAAAGCGAGTGGCGCAATTCTCGTCGCTGTTCTCGCGGCGCTCCTTCCAGGGACGCTACCTGTATTCCGACGCCATGCAAACGAAGCTGGACGAACTCTGTGCCGGCCAGGCGTTCGACATCATTCATGTCGAGTCGAGTCAGATGGCCACGTTCTCGTTCGACCCCCGCTCGGCAGTGGTCATCGATGAGCATGATGTCGTCTTCGAACTGCTCACGAGGCTCGCGCAAGGCGAGCGCTCTCCGTTTCGTCGCTTCTACAACCTGTCGGAAGCTCGGAAGTACAAGCGTGAGGAGATCGAGCGATGGTCGCGCGCCGCAGCGTGCGTGGTCACTTCACCTCGCGAGGTGCCCGTTGTTCGCAGCACAGGCGTGACCACACCGGTACTCACCGCACCAAACGGTGTCGACGTCGACTATTTCGCGCCAAGCGGAGTGGCACCCGATCCGGACACGCTGGTGATGACAGGTCTCATGCGGACGCGACCAAACATCGACGCCGCTGTCCATTTCGTGAAAGACATCTTCCCGCGAATTCTGGCGGCCCGCCCCAAAACGATCGTCTACATCGTGGGCGGCGATCCACCGGACGACGTCACACGCCTGGCGAGCGCGAACGTCGTCGTCACCGGCGGCGTGCCGGATGTGCGCCCGTTCGTTCACAAGGCGGCTGTCGTCGTGGTGCCGCTGCGCATGGGCGGCGGCACACGACTCAAGGTGCTCGAGGGACTCTCGATGAAGAAGGCGATGGTGTCGACCTCCATCGGCTGCGAAGGCATCGACGTCAAGAACGAAGAGCACCTGCTGGTTGCCGACCAACCCGAGAGTTTCGCGCGGGCGGTGCTGCGGCTGATGGACGATCCGGCGAGTGGCGTCAGGCTCGCCGAGAAGGGCTTCGCGCTCGTCGGACGGCAGTATCGTTGGGAGATGGTTGTCGAGCGGCTCGAAGGTCTCTATACGCAACTCGTCGCCGCGCGTCTCGCCCAGTCGCAGCGTCAGACCGCGAAATAGCGCCGCACTCGCTCGACGATGTAGTGGGCGGCCCGGCCGTCTCCGTAGGGATTTCGAGCCGTCGCCATCGCCTGATAAGCGTTCGTGTCAGTCAACAAACGCGAGGCGTGGTGAACGATGGCATCTGCCTTCGGCCCGGTCAGCAGCGCAGTGCCGGCCGCGACACCTTCCGGACGCTCCGTTGTGTCTCTCATGACCAGAACCGGCTTTCCGAGTGACGGCGCTTCCTCCTGCACCCCACCAGAATCGGTCAGCACGAGACGGCACGTCGACATGAGGGTCACGAAGTGACGATAGCCCTGCGGCGGAATGAGCCGAACGTTGTTGAGCCCGCCCAGGAGACGATTCACGTGGTCCTGGACATTCGGGTTCAGGTGCACGGGATAGACAAACCGGTACGCAGGAAACCGTTCGGCCAGCCTGGCGATCGCGCCACAAATCTCGTCAAAGCCAGCGCCGAAGTTCTCGCGGCGGTGACCGGTGACGAGCACGAACGGCACGCTGTCCCAATCCGCTCCGAGCAACGCCGCTAACTCGCGTCCGATGTCGGCGCGAAGAGCGGCATCATTCTGCTGCGTCGCCACCTCCATGAGCAGCGCGTCGATCACCGTGTTGCCCGTCACTGCAATGGTGTCGTCCGCGAT
>JBEBGB010001339.1:0-1032 GCA_040081675.1 Vicinamibacterales bacterium | reverse complement strand
CTCGACAAGCCAGACGAGGCCCTTGTGCAATGCGAGGCGGCGGTGAAGGCCAACCCGCAATCGGCCGAGGCGCAGTACATGCGCGGTCTCGTGCTGATGATGAAGAACGACAGCGCGCGTGCCATGACTGCTTTCCAGGAGACCCTGAAGTTGAATCCGCGGGCTGGCGCCGCGCAGGCTCAACTGGCGAGGTTGAATCTCGCGCAGGGCCAGGTCGCCACGTCGCGCAAGTTCGCGGAGGACGCGGTGGTCAGCGCTCCTCGCAATGCCGCAAATCGCATCCTGCTCGTTCGAGCGCTGCTCGCGGAAGGGTCGGTGACCCGCGCGGAGAACGAGATGAAGGCGTTGTACGTCGCGGCTCCGGACTCGGCCGACGTACAGGCCGCGATGGGCAGCGTGATGATCGCGAAGCGCGATTTGCCCGCGGCCAGGCGCTACTTCGACCGTGCGCTGCAGCTCGATCCTAAATCGATCGACTCACTCAACGGTCGCATTGCGCTGGATGTGGCGGCGAAGGATTCGACCTTGGCTCGGGCCAGAGTGGACGCCGCGCTCGATCAGTCGCCGAACGACGGCCGTTTGTTGGTGCTGGCGGGCCGCACGTACGCGGCGACCGGAGACATCGGCAAGTCCGAGCAACTCCTTCGACGGGCGATCGACGCAGAGCCGAACAACCTGAGTGCGTACACCCTGCTCGGCAACCTCTATCTCTCCCAACAGAAACTCGAAGCGGCACTCGCGGAGTTCGAGCGCGCGGCCGCACGCTCACCCGAATCGATTGCCGCATCGACCATGGTCGCAATCATCCTGCAGGCCCTGAACAGAGAGGACGAAGCCAAGGCGCGCTATCAGGATGTGCTGCGGAGGGATCCGAACGCCGCGATCGCCGCCAACAACCTGGCGTGGATGATGGCGCAGAACGACGAGAGCATCGATCAGGCGCTGCAGCTCGCGCAAACAGCCAAGACGAAGCTGCCGCTGTTACCCGAAGTGAGCGACACGCTGGGCTGGATCTACTACAAGAAGAACATG
>JBEBGB010000060.1:0-15824 GCA_040081675.1 Vicinamibacterales bacterium | reverse complement strand
GCACTCGACCATTTCCGCGAGGCGCTCCGGCTGGACCCGACCTACGGGGAGGCGCACTACAACATGGGGAGCCTGTCCCGTTCGGGTGGCAGGTTGTCGGAAGCGGTGGACCACCTTCGCCAGGCCGTCCGGTTCAAGCCCGATCTCGCGCCGGCGGTGGCCAGCCTGGCCTGGCTGCTCGCGACGTCGGCCGACCGAGCGATCCTGAATCCAACCGAGGCGCTGGCGCTCGCCGAGCGGGCGGTCACCCTGACCGGGCGCGGAGACGCCGGCATGCTCGACATACTCGCCGCCGCCTACGCGTCGGCGAGTCAGTTCGAGCGAGCGATCGCCATCTCGGAAGCGGCGCTGACACTCAAACCCGACGCTGGGCTCGCCGCCGCCATCCGCGAGCGCGCAGAGCAGTACCGGCAACGACGCCCGTACCGCTCTCCGAGCGAATCATCGCGCACGATGCGCCCCTGAATCAGAACTCCACGCTCAAGCCAGCCTTGATCAGACGGCCGCGCTGGATGCCGCTGACGCGGCCATAGGTCGGTCCCAACTGCGCGACGCGCGAGAGGATCGTGGCGGCGTTGGTCAGGTTATAGAGATCCAGTCGCGGTTCGAACCGAAGACCGCCCACCTTCCAGAACTTCCGGATACTCATATCGAGCGAGCTGACAGCCGGCAGCCGGGTCGAACCGCGAGGTTCGACCGTCAACACCGTCGTGCCCTGCGTGAGCGCCACCGTGTTGTTGCCGACAGACACTGTCGTGAGTTCCGGGAACCCCGCGTAGTACTGCGCGGTGGCGCTGATGGAAATCTGATACGGCAGGTCATAGACGCCCGACGCGCGGTACGAGTACGGGACGTCGTTCCCGACCAAACCATTGCGGAACGCGAAGTTGGGGTTGTTCAGGTCGCCGCCCGCGAGCGTGGCGGGGTAGATGTCGCCTGAGGTCTTGCCAAAGCTGGCGCCGCCAGTCAGCGACCAACGGTTGCTCATGCGCTTGTTGAAGGTGATGTCCGCGCCGTTGTAGTCGGTATCGAGAGCTGGGTCATTGGCCCACAGGATGTCGTTCCTGCCTCGGAGCGCCGGGGCCTGATTGTAGACCGTCACCTGTTTGCCGCTATTGGCCTCCGTGACGACAAGCGGGATGTAGCTGTCGAACGGCACAGCGACGTTGCGGGGCCCGATGTTCCGCCGCGTGTTCCGCCGTGTGTACCCGACGGAGAGAACGACGTTGCCGGGCACCTGCCGTTGGAACTCGAGGCTGTACTCGGTGGAATTGGGCCACTCGAGATTCGGGTCATTTCGATTGGTCTGCCCTAACGGGAAGCCACTCGAGACACCCAGTTCGTTCAACTGCGGGATGAGATCGCGATTGAGGTCGCAGCCGGTCGCTTGTCCCGCGGCACAGACGGTCCATGGCCGCGTGTCGTTGACGGCGCCAAGCGGGTTGAGACGCAGCACGTTGCTCAGGGTGATGGGCTGGTCATAGCGGCTCGCAGCGAACTTGATCGCGGTCTTGCCGTCGCCGGTGAGGTCGTACACGGCCGACACCCGCGGTACGACCGCCTTGAAGTTCGGCGCGTCCGTGATCTCCGGGAAGCATTGCGCCCGGACAAACGGCGTTTCGACCTGGCATGACTCGGGCTGCCAGCCGTACGTCGACTCGTACCGCAGTCCCAGATTGAGGGTCAGCTTCCGGCTGGGTGTCCATTTGTCTTGAATGTACAAACCGTGGTCACGATACGACGGCGAGTAGGCGACCGGGATTCTGGTCAAGGTCGACGTGATCGGGACGTTGTACGTGTTGACCGAATCCGGAACGCCATTGCGATACACCGCGCGCATGCCGGACGTGGACCACGTCGATGACGCCTGCTTCGCCAGCATGAACTGGTAGCCGAATCTGACGTCGTGACGACCGGAGAAGTAGCTCATGCCGCCCAGAATCTGATCTCTGAACGTGTTCAGGTCGCGGTAGGTCGGCAGCGCCACTCGGTACGAGTTGGTCACCGCATCGAATCGGGAAATGTCACCGCTCTGCACTTCCGGTCGCTGACCAAACTTGTCGTCGGCGCGGAACCGGCTGTACGCGGCGTCGACGACGAGGTGGGAACCGATCGGTGAGGTGAACTTGATTTGATGGACGTCCGGATACTTGTCGTTCAGATTCCGCGCGGCACTCTCGGCGAACGCCGTTCCCGCGCCGCTCCTGTGTCCGATCAGCTTGTATTGCAGGTTATTGAAGTACGAGAGCTGGGCGCTCTTGGTCACCTGCCAGGCCACCTTGGCCGACGTCGTCCACATCAGATTGTCGTCGAGGACCTGGGCGCCGTTGGGGTCGTAGCTCCCGAGCAGGTACTGATCCAGCGCCTGGTGGTGCCACGAACCCGAGAACCAGATCTTGTCCTGCACGATCGGTCCGGCCAGCCACGCCCCGGCATCGTAGATCTTGAGGATGTCGGCGCCTGGGACGAGGTTCGGATTGGCTGCGAGCGCCGCGGCTGGCACTGCGGCGAGCAGCTGCGCGCGCAGCGCTGGCGAGTAGTTTGCCGATCCCATGCGGCGATTCGCGCCATTGAACATCGCGCCGCCATGCAGCCGATTGGTGCCCGTCCTGGTGATCATGTTGAACAGCAAGCCGCCCTTCGAGGCGATGGCGGTACCCGCGCTGCCCATCTGGTAGTTGGTCTCCTCAAATGCGTAAGGATCCAGATACATGATCGCCGCCGAGCCGTTGCCATCCAAATTCGAGACGTCCATGCCGTCGATCAGGAATCCGTTCTCGTTGGTGCTGCCGTGGACGGTGGCGCTCGACTGCAGGAAGGATTCCGATCCGCCGACGTCGACCTTGCTCAGAATCACGCTCGGAATCACGCGCGCGGCACCCCACACGTCGGAGCGATTCGGCAGGCTTTCCAGTAACTCTCGGGACAGTACCGTCTGCCGCTGCGCCGACGTTGTATCCAGCAGGGGGGCTCCCCCAGTGACCGTGATGTCTTCGGCCAGCGCGCCAATTTCCAGGCGCAGATCGACTCGCGCCGTGGCGTCGGCGTTGACGATGATGTTTTCCTGGACGGCCGATCGGAAGCCTGAGAGCTCGGCTCTGACGTTGTAAGTGCCAGGCACGAGTCGAGTGAATTGGAACGCACCCCGCTCGTCCGTCACAGCCGCCTGGTTTCCGCCAATGCTCCCCCTTGGATTGGAGAGCGTCACGGCGACGCCAGGCAGCACTGAGCCGGACGCGTCTGCGATAGTCCCGCCGATGGCGCCAACGCCCTGTGCATCGGCCGCGCTCGGAAGGACGACCGAGATCAGCAGCACCAGGGGCAGCACGGGGAAGAGCAAACCGCTAAGCAAGTTTCTGGCGCGATTCATCAATCACCTCACCTGGGAATGGCACAGGGCGCAGTCGCCCACGGCCTGGAGCCGATGTGAAATGGGTCCGTGGTCCGTGTGTCACGACTGATAATGCGACGGAGCATACTGCCGATACTCCGTCGCCGGACCAAGAAAAGCGGATCCGTGTCACCAGCGACCGCGACAGTGTGAGCCAGATTCAAAGGAGTGGACAGTCCTCTCCACTCCCCAGCCAGGGGGCGCGGGTAGGGCGCCTTTGATTCGCAAATGAGGATGTAGGCATTGACGGGCGCCGACACGCAACCCCAACAGTGTTGCCATTGTCGCGCCAACCAAGTTCAATCCTGGCTTCTTTCGATCTCAGCTCTCAGTCTGCGTCTTCAGCGAGTTCGAGGCCGATCGGGCCGGCGTCCTCGACGACGCTGATGGCCTTCTGGTGCTTGCGGCGCTCTTTCGTGGCCCTGGCTTCGGCGTAGATCCGTTCGGGCACGGGCTGTACGTCCCACGCCAGGCCGACCATCTGCATCAGGCGAATCGTGTACCAAGTTGGGTCGAACTCCCACCAGTAGAACCCATTGCGTGCCGCGCGCTGGTAGCGGTGATGGTTGTTGTGCCAGCCTTCGCCCACCGCGAAGAATGCCGTGAGCGGGTTGTTGCGCGATTCGTCGATGGTGTCGAAACGGCGCGACCCAAAGAGATGGTTGATGGTGTTGATCGCGAACGTCGAATGCGCGAGCGTCACCGTCGGCAGGCAGAATCCCCAGACGAGCCACGGCAGTCCGCCAGTCACCCACATCGCCACCGCCAGCAGGATCGGCGGCACGAAGAAGTAGGTGCTGAGAAATCGGATCTCCCAGAACTTCGAGAAGTCGCGAACCACTGGGTTGGTCGGCTCGAGCGTGTCGTTCTTCGCGTCGGACAGAAACCAGCCCACGTGGGCATGGTAGACGCCACTCACCATCGGGCTATGAGGATCGCCGTCGCGATCGGCAAAGCGGTGATGGTTCACGTGATGACCAGCCCACCAGAGCGGTCCCTTCTGCATCGCGGCGGTCCCGATGAACGCCCACACGAAGCGAGCCACACGGTTCATCTGGAACGCTCGATGCGCGAAGTAGCGATGGAACGCGAGCGTCAAGCCGATGGCACGCAGGAAGTGCGAGACCGCCCACAGCAGGACCAGACCCGCGGAGAAGGGTACGGCGAATACGAGTAGAGCGGAGGCCTGGACGATCCAGAACACCACCTGAGTCACAATCGTCATGGCTGATCGAAGTCATCGGCCCCGGAACGCAGCCGTATGAGGGCGCAGGCACAAACCAGCGGCGGGAAGGCGCGAAGTAGCACTGACGGGAGCTATACCAGGAGCGGACGAGAGCGCGGGAGCGCTACCCTTCCTCTTCGTATTCTTCTTCTTCGGGTGGGCCCAGACGAGTCGACGGACGGAGCGCTTCGCGGTAGTCGTACAGCGGCAGGTCGCGGACGTGCAGCGTCAACATGCAGCCTGGCGACTTCTCGTCGACGACGACGGTGACTGGGCTGCCTTCCACGCCCTCGCGGAACCCGATGCGGCATCCACAAGCGAGCCGTGCGTGCGTGAACCCTTTCAACATCAGAGCGCCATCATAGCACGCCGCTCTGGAGCCACACGCGGTTGGAGAATTGGAGAGTTGGAGAATTGAGGAATTGGAGGGCGAGGTGTTCGACGCCCACGAAGGGCACGGAACTCGCGAAGCTGAATCTGCGAATTGGGAGTTCGTTGTCCCTCGCGATGGGCACGCGCCGCGTTGTGCCTCCGACTCGTCAAATCAACACGTCTCGAATTCTCCAATTGACCAATTGCCAATGTCACAAAAGCGCTTCGATCTCCCGCTCGAACACCTCTTTGCTGGTGAGGCCAGTGTGCGTGGCGCACACCTTGCCCTCGCGCGAGATCATCACGCTCACGGGAATGCCCAGGATCGGTCCAAACGCGTCCTGCACATCGTCGCGCCCGAGACCTTGCAGAACCGGATAGTTCATGCCCATCTCCTTCACGTACGGAGCGAGCTTGTCGACCGGATCGTCAACCGACACGCCGACCACGGTGAAACCCTTCGGACCGTACTTCTCCTGGAACTCGATGAAGTGTGGAATCTCGACCTTGCAGGGTCCGCACCACGTGGCCCAGAAATCGAGGAGGACCACCTTGCCCTTGAAACTCTGGAAGTCGACGTCCTTCCCTTCGACGTCCTTCAACGTGAAGTCGAGTCTCGCGGGCTTCGCATCGGCTGGACACGAGAGCGTCGCCTCCATGTTGTTCGACGCGCCGACGATGGGCGCCTCGGTCATGGTCGCCTGCTTCTGGGTCAACCACGGCATCTGTGTGGTCACGGTCAGGGCGGCGAGCGCAACGATGCCGAGTGTGGCAATGGCCCAACGGATCTTCATGACGTCCTCTTCTTCAACTCAATCTATCTGATGGTCGTCTTCACGAACGCGGCCATCTGCTCGAGCGGCACTGTGGACGCGCGCGCCACGAGCACGAAGGTGCGTTCGCCTTCTGACCAGATTCGGCACTGATGCCCGAACACTTCGACCACGTCCTCGCTGCGGGCACCACGCTTCAACATGAAGAGCGACACTGGCTGTCCGTCCTGCATGAACATGATGTGCGCGGCCGCGCCTTCACCGTAGAGACACGGGCGGGAGCCCACCACGCTGATGTCGCGGTGGCTCGAGATGTCGGGCATCTGCATGCGCCACCCGAAGCCGGACGCCATGGCAGCTTCTACGTCCTGCGCGGTGTCGTGGGTGTCGAGGAGCTTGTTCAGGCGAAAGCACTTCTCGTGGTCGAGCGTGAGTTCAGCAGCGAGCAGCGTGTTCGAACGTCCCGTTGCCAGGTAGACCAACCCACCGACAATCACGAGCAGCGCGGCAGCAACGCCGAGCGGCGCCAGGCGTGCGCGCCATCGCGTCACGAAGGGCCGCGCCACTGCGGCGGGCCCGGACCGGGCCGCCACGGACGTCTCCGAGGAACAACCGGCAAGGAGCGCGCATCGCGCCTTCAATGTGGGTGACGCACAGGAACCGAGGTCGGCGCGTCGCTGCTTGATGAGTGCGCGAATGGAACGTTCGGCGGCAACCTTGGCGCGGCACGGGGGACACGCGGCGATGTGACCGGCAATCGCCTGCTGATCCGGCTGCGGAAGCTCGCCGTCCACAAACGGCGTCACCAGGGCGTCGATGCGGGAACAGTCAGGCATTGACGGAACTCAGGTGATGGAGCCGGTTGAACAAGAGGCGCCGGCCCCGTGAGATGCGCGACATGACGGTGCCAGCAGGGATATTCAGCATGTCGGCAATTTCGCTGTAAGAAAACTCTTCCACATCTCGTAGCCAGACCGCTTCACGGAAAGCTGCCGGCAGCTCATCTACCGCCGACTGGAGTTCGGGAGCGAGCGTGCTTCTCAGCAGCAGCGTCTCGGGATCGTCGACTGGCCTGGCACCGGCGAACTGCGCTGTATCAGCGGCGTCGTCCACGGCTTCGCTGTCGACCAGGACCCGATCACGAGCGCGATCGCGCACCCGGTTCCTCGCCGTGTTATGCAGGATGGTGAACAGCCAGGCCCGAAGGTTGGTCCCGGGCTCGAAGCGGTCCGCCGAGCGAAACGCCTTCAGATACGTATCCTGCACGAGATCATCCGCGTCGGCCGGCACCCGCGTCAGCCGCAGAGCCGTCCGGTAGAGGCTGTCGATAAATTCCAAGGCATCAGCCTCGAACGCCGCCCTCGAGTCCGAGCGCGCGCCCAGCGATGCGGGCCTAGCCTGTGCCATGGGCATATCACCGGCGCGTCCTGGATCTAAACCCCGAAGCCGGTCGCGTTATTCCCCCCAATGGTAGTTCGGGCCGGCCCCATCTGTCGCCTCCAGGTGTCGCCACGGTGCCGTGCAACGAGGACACCGGATCGGCTATTCACGCCTTCTGGCGGGACCGCGGTTTGCAGGGTCGCGAAACGTCACAGTAAGATCTGCGCAGTTTCCAGTGTCGTGCGTTCGATGTGTCAGGACATGGCTTACGGGCGCGGCGCCCGGATCGCAAGGCGCGAAGAGCGAGCTTATTGGGTATAAGTGAGCGATGAGCAACGCTGCGAGGCGGGATGCCCCGCCCGGAAGACGTCCTGACACGTCGAATCGCACGACACCAGACTGCCCCTTCGAGGTATTGCATATGCGCATGCGTGTCCCCTCGCGCCGGACGGCCGACCGAGGCCCGCTGGCTGCCCTCGCCCTGTCGCTTGTCTTGGTGGTGACCGGAGCCGTGTCACAGGCCTCGGCCCAAACGCCGTTCGTGCCGTACTTTGGCAAGAACAACATCCACTACGACAACTTCGACTGGCACATCTACACGACCGATCACTTCGAGATCTACTACTACCCGGATATCGAGAAGCATCTGGAGCGTGTGGCCGGCTATGCGGAGGGGGCGTACCAGCAGGTCAGTGCTGATCTGAAGCACGACCTGTCGTTCAAGGTTCCGCTCATCCTGTTCAAGACGCACAGCGAGTTCGAACAGGAGAATGTGGCGCCGGGCGCGGCGCAGGAAGGGGTTGGCGCGTTCGCTGAGCCCTATCGCAACCGGATGCTGCTGCCGATCGATGATCCACCGGATCGTCTGTACGGCCTCATCGCGCACGAGCTGACGCATATTTTCGAGTTCGACATCATTCCGCAGGGGCTCATCCGCCGGAGCGTTCCGCTGTGGGTGAACGAAGGTCTGTCGGACTACGAGCGCGGCCAGTGGACGCCGCTCGACCTCATGATGGTTCGCGACGCGGCCGTCGCCGACATCGTGCCCAAGATGAGCAACCTGGAGGGCTACGGCAACAGCGGCAACCCTCGTCTCATCTACAACCTCGGCCACGCTGTGTTCGAGTTCATCGAGGCGAGGTACGGCAAGGAAGGCATCCGCCAATTCCTCTTCGCACTGCGCAAGAGCGTCATCGGCGGCGGTGAGGACGCGTACGAAGAAGCGTTCAAGATGAAGCCGGACGAGTTCGACCAGGCGTTCGAGCGGTACCTGAAAGAACGCTTCAAGCCGTTCCGCGACAAGGAACGTCCGGCCGACTACGGTCGCGACCTCGCACCCAATCAAGAGAAGACGCACTACGCCGAGGCGCTGTCGATCGCGCCGTCCCCCTCGGGCGACCTCATCGCCGTCGAAACGATCAACCGCAAGGACGGCGAGGCAGACATCGTGCTGCTGTCGTCCAAGGACGGATCGCTTGTGCGAAACCTCACGTCAGGGTTCGACAAGAACTACGGGTTCACCAACCTGGTGATGCTGGGCGAGCGCTGGAACACGATGCCGTGGATGTCGTGGTCGCCGAAGGGTGATCGGCTCGCGTACCTCGTGCGCACCGAAAAGGAACGCACGCTGATCGTGCAGAACGTGTTGACCCGCCAGATAGAAATTCGCATTCCGATGAAGTCGGTGGACGAACCCGAGTCACCCGGCTTCTCACCGGACGGCAAGACGATCGCGTTCGCCGGTCTGCGCGGCGGAACCGGAGACATCTTCACGGTCGACCTCGAAACGCAACAGGTCACCAATCTCACGACCGACGAGTTCTTCGACTACGGGCCGGTCTACTCGCCGGACGGCAAGTTCATCGTCTACAACGCGAGAATAAGCGGAAACCAGAAGCTGTTTCGGCTCGATTTGGACACCAGGAAGAAGACGCAGCTCACCTTCGGGACCAACGACGAGACGGCGGCGCAGTTCTTCGACGACAACACGCTGCTGTTCTCGTCGACGGCAACCAATCCGAATCAGCCGCTCGACCCCGAGGTTGCCAAGAACGCGAACATCTACAACGCGTGGACGCTCGACCTGAAGTCTGGCGAGCTGAAGCAGTACACCGACACGCTCGGCGGCATCCTCTCGCCCATCGTGTTGAACGATTCGGCCGGCGCCAAGATCGGCTTCGTCAGCTACTACAAGGGCGAGTACGGCCTGCATTCGCTCGAACGCAAGGAGCCACTGCACACCGCAGCCAGTTCCGACTTCGGCGCTCCAGGCCCGATCATCGACTTCCAGGCGCCGCTGCAGCACGCGCTGGTGCCTGGCAACCAGCGACAGAAGAAGGCGTTCGAGAAGATGTTCCTCGAGGGCCGGCCACCGGTGAGCGTCGGGGTCACGAACAACGGCGATGTGTTCGGCGGCACGGAGATCAGCTTCGGCGATGTGTTGGGCGATAAGCTGGTGAACTTCTCGGCTGCGTCCATCGCGCAGTATCGGTCGCTGGCACTGAGTTACGTCAACTTGGGCAAGCGCTTCCAGTACGCGCTGCAAGGCTACTCGCAGACGCAGTTCTTCTACGGACAACTCGAGGGCGTGTTCTACGACCCCTCGCTCGCGCCGTTTGTCAGCCGCGACCTGGCGCAGGCGACCCGGACCGTCCGCGGCGGTTCTGCGATTGGCATCTACCCGATCAATCGCTACCGACGGATTGAATTGTCGGGCGGGCTGGTCCAGTTGGAAGAGCAGTACAACGACCCCGCACTCGAGGCCGTCTCCCAGCAGTATCAGCAGGCGCAGTTCGGGCAGCAGCTGTTCCGATCAGGCTTTCTGGTGCCGCTCAGCGTGGCGTTCATCCAGGAGACCACTGTCTTCCGTGAGTTCGGCCCGCTGGCCGGCAGTACGCTGCGCTTTGCGTACGACGCCGCACCGAAGATTGCCAACTCGCTGTCGCGACAGACGGTGGACGGCGATGCGCGGTACTACCAGCGTCTCGCCACCACGGGCGTGCTGGCGTTGCGGGTGCGCGGATTCAAGAGTATCGGCGCATCGCCAGACTTCCTCTACTTCGGCGGCAACTCGGAGATGCGCGGGTACGACTATCTGAGTTTCGTCGGACAGAACGTCGTGTTTGCGAATGCCGAATTGCGATTCCCAATCATCGAAGCGGCGCTCACACCGATTGGCGTCATTGGCGGCATTCGGGGTGTCTTCTTTGCCAACATGGGCGGCGGCTGGTTCAACGACCAGGGCTTCAAGTTCGCCACGTCGGCGGCAGAAACCGTCACACCACTGACTGGCTATCAGCAGGATGCAGCCGGCAACATCCTCACCGACGCGAGCGGCAACCCGATTCCGACCTACGGCGCACCGCAGACCGTCAGCGGGTTCCGGCTACGCGATGGGCGTGCATCATACGGGTTGGGTCTCGAGACCTTCGCGCTCGGCTTCCCGATCCACTTCGATTGGTCGTGGCGAACACTCTTCAACAAGAGCTGGGAGGATCAGGTCTTCGCGGCGGATGGCGGCAGTTCCGCATTCCGCAAGCCGCGATTTGCCGTCTGGATCGGGTACGACTTCTAAGAAGGGCGGGCACGGCAGGCCGGCCAGGCAGGGCTGGCCAGCCTGGTAGGACACAACAAAGATCAAACGACAGCGGAGGGCCCGAGGCACATGCGCTCGGACCTTTCGCTTTTCTTGCAACGGCGAATCGTTACCACGAGAACTGCTCGCTCGCCTTAGCAGTCTCGCCGCCCTGCCAGCCTGGCCTGCCCTGCCAGCCGAGTCTGCCCTTCCTGGCTTTCCAGACCGTCCTGACCTTCTCAACCGCCTTTGCTCTCCGCACGACGCCGCAGCCGTTGCGCGCGCCGAGCGCGGGCCTCGCTGCAGACGCGTTCTTCCTCGGCACTCTCCACACGCAGCGGTGGCACCGCGACGCGTTCGCCATCAACACCAAGCGCCACGAAGGTGAGAAACGCGCGGCTGGTCAGCTGCCGCATTCCGGTGAGTGCCTCTTCGGAGAACACGTCGACCTGCACCTCCATCGACGTCGTGAAGGTGCACGTCACGTGCGCGTTCAAGATGATGAGATCGCCAACTTTGATCGGATGCAGGAAGACGAGGTCGTCAACCGCTGCGGTCACCACGCGGCTGCGCGAGTGTCGGTGGCAGGCAATGGCACCAGCGATGTCGATGAGGTGCATGACCGTTCCGCCCAGGATGAACCCCAGAGGATTGGCATCATTGGGCAGGACGACCTGCACCATTTCGGTCGCCGACTCCGAGGAGGGCTTGGATGTCATCCGACGATTCTACGACTGCCAGTCGTCTGACTGTCGGATGCGGCGGGCGCGAGAATCGCGAATTTCCGGGAGTGCGTTTCGAAACTAGAGCATTAACACGGAGGTCACGGAGACGAACAGAAGACACGGCTCATTTGCCCGTATTCTCCGTGTTCTCGGTGTTCAATGTTCCGCTCTGTGTCCTCTGTGTTAGAGCTTTTTGGTCATTCTGCAACCAGCTAAATCTGTTTGAGCCGCAGCACGGAGCGCTCGAGATCGATGCCGACGCGGTACTTGCTCAGGAACTTGTGTCCCACGATCCCGCCGACCTGGAATCCGAGCAGTGCGCTCGGTGTCTCGAGGTTCAGGACCACCACCGGAAAGTTCGTGTACCGAATCAAGTCGAACGCGAGGTTGACGCCGGGCAAGAGGAACGCGTCACGGTCCCAGCCAGAGGACCCGTACACCTTGAGCGCAATCTTGCGTGCCGGCTCGCGCTTGCCAATCGCCGTCGCCGTCGCGCTGCTGATTGAGATGACCTCGCCGCCCGTGTCGACCACGAAGTTCGCGGGGTGCGTGCCGTCGACCGTGCCGCGAACCGTCGCCAGCCGATGCAGGCGGAGCGGAAGCTCGAAGTCGCCGGTCTCGACCGGCAGGTGCTTGCCAAAAGTGATCTTCTTCGACTTGTAGTCGATGATCATCGAGAAGCCGAGCGCCAGCGGCGACAAGGCTTCCGACTCGCGAGTCGGAATGTCGCGCAGCGGCGGATCCTTGATGAGGCACGGCACGTTGCGCAGCTTCAGCGGGCCGAGTTCGAGGGTGTTGATGCGCGCGAGCTGCAACCCGCGCAGGCCGACATCGCCGACGCCGGCGCTGAGCGTATAGGTGATGGGCGTCACACCCAGTCGCTGCGCCGTCGGCCGCGACAGCACCGTGTTCTCGGCGCCGGTATCCACCACGAAGTCCTGGAACGATCCGTCGTTCACCTTCGCCCGGACGATGACCTTGTCGTTCACGAGACGGAAATCGATGGTGTAGGTCTCGGACTCGCTTGCGGGATCGATCTCGAAGGGGACTCGCTGGCCGAACGATCGGAGGAACTTGATTTCCGATCTCGACCAGTCCGCTTTCTCGCTGTGATCCTTGTTCGGCAAGAGGTTGACGTAATTGCTGTACGCGCCAGCCGCCTCTTCGTATTTGTGCATGCGCTCGTAGACCGCACCAACCGTATGGTGAATCTCGAGATCGCGCGGCGACAGACGGAGTGCGACCTGCGCCTCCTCCATCGCCTGTTCGAGCTTGCTCTGGGCTGCGAGCGCCCTGGCCATCCCGTGATGCCCTCGTGCCAGATCCGGTGCCAGCGCGAGCGCGTCCTTGTATCTCGCCTCGGCCTCCTGGAACAGGCCAGACGTCCACAGCGCGTCGCCGTGAAGAGCAATGGCGTCGGGCGAGAGCGGCGAGCTCAGCACCAGCTTCTCGGCCTCGGTCCTCGCGAGATCGAACTCAGCGACGCGAAGGGCGGCCGCAATCACGCCAGAGCGTGCGGTGCGAACCTTGTCGGGAGGCACGATCGGCAACGCGCGCTTGAAAGCGTCGAGGGCGTCCAGGTACCGGCCCTCAGCCATCAGTTCCTGACCCAGCTGCAGCTGGATCTCGGGCGACTGCGAACGTGGCGTCACGTCCGCGTGGATGACATACGACGCCGCGATGACCACGGCCGTGACAGCGGCAGTGCGGAACCCACCGAGCATGAACCCTCCCGCGAAACTGATGACAGAATGACCGAACCAGCTACGCGATACAAGATCAAGGCCGCCCGATTGGTTCGATTTCGAGCGGGTTTTGTTGCTTCACACCTTACGCTTCGCGAAAGCCATTCCGCTTCGCGAAAACCTCGCAGGCGACGATCGGCTCCTGCGGGCCCCTATCAGGCCCGATCCGGGGGTCTCGAGACATCTCGGACGGCACCGCATCTACTTCAACGGCTCTCGTTCAGTCACCGTCGCCGTAGAATGCGCGATTCTTCCCGATGAAAGACGTCCACTCGTCTGGCGTGTCCTCGATTGCGAAGATGGCGTTGACGGGGCACGCTGGCACGCAGGCGCCACAATCGATGCATTCGTCGGGATGAATGAAGAGCATGTCTGCTGTGGCAAAGGCCGGCTCGTCTTTTCGCGGATGAATGCAGTCCACGGGACAGACGTCGATACACGCCGTGTCCTTGAGGCCGACGCACGGCTGACAAATGATGTACGCCATTGAGGGTAACTGGCTCAGCTGACGAGACTTGTGACAATACGCGCGACCACCCTCAGTGTCAAACCTTCAGCTTGGAGACCCAAATCCCTCATTCGCCGTCGACCACGCCTCGCGCCTGCCCCCGCCGCGCGGGCGACCTATAATCCGGATAGTTTGTGATGCTGAAACCGGGTGTGCGCCTACTGGTCGGCTCGGTCATCGCGCTTGCCCTGTGCGAGCCGACGCCGCTCAACGCGCAAGGCCTCCCTTCAGAACCGTTCGTCGTCGCCAACGGTCGCGTCGTCATCAGCGGCGACGTGTCGTTGACGGCAAGCTGTTCGCATGCGTCGGGGGCGGCGCTGTGCACGGAAGACAGCGGGTTCTTCAATTACAGCGATTACAGCGACTCGACGATTCGAATGGCTCGCATTGGACTCAGCACGGCGGTTCGCCTCGGTCGTCGATTCTCGGTACTCGGCGACGTTCGCAGCCAGAACGCCCGCATGCCACACCCCTACAGCCTGTATCTGCGGTTCAAGCCGTTCGATGGGCGCAACATCGACATTCAGGCGGGTCGAATCCCGTCGACCTTTGGCGCCTTTCCGCGGCGTGCCTACAGCAGCGACAACCCGCTCATCGGGTTTCCGCTGGGCTATCAGTACCTCACGTCACTGCGGGCCGACGCACTCCCCGCCAATACGGACGACCTGATCAGAATGCGTGGACGAGGGTGGCTGTCGAGCTTTCCGATCGGCAATGCGGTGCCAGCCGCTGGCCTGCCGCTCGCAGATGCCTTCCGGCAGGACACCGGCGTCGAGGTACACGCGTCTACTGACAGGCTCGACATCGCCGGTTCGATCACGGCCGGCTCGCTATCCAATCCGCGAATCGGCGATGACAACCACGGCAAGCAGGTGGCTGGGCGCGCGGCTGTCAAGCCACAACCTGGGCTGGTCCTCGGTGTATCGGCCTCGCGCGCACCGTACGTCGCTTCGGGTGCGGCTATCGCGGCGCACGCGACGCCGAACCAGTTCGTTCAGCGCGGTCTCGGCGCCGACGTCGAATATTCGCGCGACCACTATGTCGTGCGCCTCGAATCGGTGTTGAGCACCTACCAGCTGCCCACCATCGCACCGCGACTGCGCGCTCTTGCCACAACGCTGGAGGGTCGCTATAAGTTGACCCCGCGCCTCCACGTCGCCGCTCGACTGGAGCACCTGGGATTCAGTGAGGTCGTCGGCGCCGCGCGAACCACCACCTGGGACGCACCAGTTACGCAGTGGGAAGCCGGTGCCGGGTACGCCGTGCAACGCAACACGCAGGTGCGGGTATCCTTTCAGCATCACAGCCGCGACGGGGGCCGCGTCCGAAAGATGACGGCGCTCGCAGGCCAACTCCTCTACTGGTTCTGACGTGGACACGAGACACCTGCGCCTCATTCTTGTTGGCGGCGTCATCGCCATGGTGATGCTGGCGGGCTCGACGCCCCACGCGGTCAGAAGCGGAACCATCACCGGGCGGGTTGAATTGCGACGCGCTCCGACGCCGCCGGGACGGCGTCCAGGCATTGCCGACCTGGGCACCCCGGCGATGCAGCCCATGGCCGAACGCCAGATGTCGGTCGTCTACCTCGAGACCGCGCCCCGAGGTGCGTTCGAACAGACCGAGTCGAAGCGGGCGACGCTGGACCAGCGCAACGAGACGTTCGTGCCGCACGTTCTCGCCATCACGGCAGGCACCACGGTCGAGTTCCCGAACAGCGACCGCATTTATCACAACGTGTTCTCGTTCTCGAAAACCAGGGCCTTCGACCTTGGCCGATACGCCGTCGGTCGATCGAAGGCGGTCCGCTTCGATCGACCCGGCATCGTGCGCGTCTTCTGCGACATTCATTCGCACATGAGCGCGTTCATCCTGGTCTTCAGCCACCCGTTCTTCTCCGTCACCGACGCCATCGGCCGCTACCGCATCGACGACGTTCCGCCTGGCAACTACACGCTGGTGGCGTGGAACGAGGGCGTCACTTCCGAGTCGCGGGTCGTCACCGTGACCGACGGCGGATCGACGGAAACAGATTTCACCCTCCGATGAGACTCCTGTCGTCGCTCCAGAGCCGCATCTTCCTGGCAACGGCGCTGCTCTCCCTGCTCTCCATCGGCACGGCCATTTACGT
>JBEBGB010001338.1:0-1033 GCA_040081675.1 Vicinamibacterales bacterium | reverse complement strand
GGGCAGCGTCCCGTGGTGTTCACGAATCTCAAGACCGGTGAAGGGGTTCCCGAGGTCATTGCGTGGATCGAACACGAGCTGTTGTTCGACCGGTGACGACCAGCACTGACGTCCGCGCGACGCACGACGTCGGCCGGAAGGCGCGGCTCGAGTTGGTGTTTGGCTGCAGGAACGGCAAGACCGTGCTGACGCACGGCTACGCGGAGCCTCCGCTGCGCATCGGACATTGTTTCGAGAGTGACCGCGGTCTCCACTTGATCATGGCGTCCAGCGCGCCGGGGATTTTCGGCGGCGACGAGTTCGAGTCCGTCATCCGCCTCGAGGCCGGCGCTGTCGTCGAACTCACGTCTCAATCAGCGTTACAGGTTCATCCGTCGACGTCCGGAGGGCCCGCACGCATCACGAGCCGATACGAGATTGCCGCCGGGGCTGATCTCAGATGCAGCTGGGAGCCGCTCATTCCATTTGTGGGTTCCAGCGTGATTCAACGCTTCGAAGTCGATGTCGCCGAGGGATCGCAGCTGTCCTGGAGCGACGGCCTGATGAGCGGACGTCGCGGTCGTGGCGAGAGTTGGCAGTTCGCGTGCGTGGATCACGAGCTACGCGTGAGGCGTGCTGGCGTCCTCGCGTTTCTCGAGCGCTACCGAGTCACTCCGCAAGACGACGATGCGCGTTCGCGGTGGACCGTGGGCGACGCTGGCTACATCGGGACGCTCGTGCGCGCGGGGCACGGCGACGCGCTCGCCGTCGCAGAGGGCATTCATCGATCGCTGGCAGCGCTCGGGTCGGTGCCTGGGTCGGCGGACGTGCTTGACGGCGATCTGCTGCTAGCGAGGATAGTGGCGGAAGACGGCGTCGCCTTTCGCAGGGCTCGCCGTGCCGTCGACTCCGCGCTTCTGGAAGCCATCAAGTCCTGAGTTAGAGCGATGCGCGCATTGTGGCGTCGTCGACACACCTCCGCGCTTGCAGAGGCGATCCATATTGGGGAGCGCGACGTGGGCACTGTGGCGTCGTCGACCCGCTACCGCGCCGC
>JBEBGB010001337.1:0-1034 GCA_040081675.1 Vicinamibacterales bacterium | reverse complement strand
CGTGTGCCATGTTGAGGCGCATCACGTCGATGCCGTCGACGATGAGCTGCTTCAGGTGCTCGCGACTTTCGGTGGCCGGGCCGATCGTGCCGACGATCTTCGTGTGGCGATACTGAGCTGGCATGATGGTGGCGCCATCACTTCAGCAAACGGTGCGCCAGCGATGTAGTCGGAGAAGCCCCAAAGACGTCGCGTCTTCGGCAGGTATCTGACGCCTGCCGTTCGCGCGACCGGACCAAGATGTCGTCTCGCAGACCAAACGGAGACGAATCTGTAGCCCGCCCGATCTACGGCGCCACGAAGGTGTGAACGCTCGTGCCGCCGGCCGCCGGAATGTACGCCTTGAGCACGTAGTCCATCACCATGCGGTCGGCACTGAATCGCCAGCCCAGCGTGCGAATCGCGCGCTTCATCCGCGCAATCCATCCGCGCGGGAGGCCATCGCGATCGCGGTCGTAGTACAGCGGGATCACTTCATCGCGCAGCACGCGCAGCAACGCGTCGCCGTCGCGTCCATCGTGGATGTGGACGTTCGTGTGCGTCTCGCCGCCGCCGATGGCGAAGCCGTTCTGGCCATCGTAGGATTCGGCCCACCAGCCATCGAGAATCGACAGGTTCAGGCCGCCGTTCAGCACCACCTTCTGTCCGCTCGTGCCGCAGGCCTCGAGCGGACGCCGTGGGTTGTTGGCCCACACGTCGACGCCCTGCACGAGATGGCGGCCCACGTTGATGTCGTAGTCCTCGAGGAAGAGAATCTTCCCCGCGAACCGCGGATCCTGCGTGAGACGAGCGATCTGCTGCAGCAAATGCTTGCCCGGCACGTCCATCGGATGCGACTTGCCGGCGAAGATGAACTGCACCGGCATCCGTGGATCGTTGACCAACGCGGCCAGCGCTTCGATGTCCTGCAGCATGAGCGTCGCCCGTTTGTAGGTGGCGAATCTGCGGGCGAAGCCGATCGTGAGCGCGTCGAAACTGAGCGCCTTCCGCAGCGCCTGAACGACAGCCTCCGATTCGCCTCGCTGCTGGGCGAA
>JBEBGB010001336.1:0-1035 GCA_040081675.1 Vicinamibacterales bacterium | reverse complement strand
GGCAGTAACCAGACGCTCATCTCGTGTCATTTCGCCGATCTCAAGAAGGGTGTCATCGACGTCGGGAAGTATCTGTCGAAACACAATCCGGAGGTTGTGATCTTCGACCTCTCGCCTCCGTACGATCAGAATTGGACCTACTTCAAGTCCATGCGCATCACCCCCCAAATGGTCGGTCGCGGCGTGGTTCTCACAACCACCAACAAAGATCGCCTGGATGAAGTCGTCGGAGAAGACTCCCAAGCACTCGAAGTCGTCGGGAAAGCCGCCGACCTCGCCGCGATCGATCACGCAATCAAAGCGGAGACGCAGAAGGCCTTGGCGATGAGACTCGCCCTCTGACGGATCCCTCGCACCACGACCGCTTGCCTCCGCCGAACGCCAGCGTGTCCGGAGCGCAGTCGTCGCGCGTCGGAGTCCGCGTCCGCGGATCCCCGGTGCTCGGCGCCGATCATTTCCTGACGATCACGATCTGGACGTACTCGCTTGGAACCAGCACGGACGCGCTCCTGCTGATGTTGAAGTCGTCAATCAGGTACAACAGATCGCGCTCGAGGCGCCGCTGTCTCTCAGTGGACACCGTCTCGAATACCATGCGCACTGGTCCCCACTCCGTGCGCAACTCGTCGACCCACTCCTCCGCAGAACCATATCGAAACGTGATCGTGTTGTTGACACCATCTCGACACCCTGAGGCGGGCGAGGCCTGAGCTTTCCTGACAGCTCAATCGCGAATTCACTCGTCTCCATTGATGGATCTCCTCGTCCCAACGCCGGCACATGCGCCGACGTGTGGCGCCGTAACGGCGATGGCGCGTGGGCCATCGCCCTCGTTGAAGAACGCAGGTTGCCGCTCCTCCCGACGCGCCTCATCGTCATGCAGATGACGCGCGCCGCCGGACCTGTCGGAAGGGTCATCAGGCTGCGACGGCCGCGGGCCGGATGTTCTGATTCACGCGGAACAGATTCGTCGGGTCGTACTTGCTCTTGACCAGTGCCAGCCGTGAATAGTTCTCACGGAATGACGCCTCGACG
>JBEBGB010001335.1:0-1036 GCA_040081675.1 Vicinamibacterales bacterium | reverse complement strand
TCGACCCACTCGATCTCGGCGCTCATCTCAGCGCAACGCGTTTCGGCGATGACGAGGTAGAATCACCGGGCTTCGCGTCCTGCCGCCTTCGCGGGACTGCACGCGACGCCCATCACCTCGTGCCTGAATTACGTAAAGATCCCATTACAGGTCTGTGGGTCATCATCTCTGGCGAACGCCAGCGACGCCCCAACGACTTTCACATTGAACAGTCCACGCTCATCGGCAGCGAGTACTGCCCGTTTTGTGCCGGACACGAGGACATGACGCCGCCCGAGGTGCTGGCCTTCCGGCCCACGGGAACGCCCGGCAACACGCCAGGCTGGGACCTGCGCGTGGTGCCCAACAAGTTCCCGGCTCTCCAGGTGGAAGGGAACCTCGATCGGCAGGGCGAGGGTCTGTTCGATCGCATGAACGGCATCGGCGCGCACGAGGTGATTATCGAGTCGCCCGACCACAAGCAGACGCTGGCCTCGATGGGCGAGGCCGATATCGAACGGGTGCTCTGGGCGTTTCGCGAGCGCATCATCGACCTGAAGCGCGACACGCGGTTTCGCTTCATTCTGATTTTCAAGAACCACGGGGCTGCTGCGGGCGCGACCCTCGAGCACTCGCACTCGCAGCTCATCGCGCTGCCGATTGTTCCCGACTTCGTGCGCGAAGAACTCGAGGGGGCCAGGCATCACTTCGAGGCGAAGGAGCGCTGCGTCTACTGCGACATCATTCGACAGGAAGTGGCCGCGGACCGGCGTGTCGTACAGGAGAACGCGGACATCATCGCGCTGTCGCCCTATGCGCCTCGTTTCCCGTTCGAGACGTGGCTGTTGCCGCGGCATCACGGCGCACGCTTCGAGGAGGCGCCCCGTTGGGTGTACGCCAGTCTCGCGCGAATGCTGAAGAGCGTGCTGCAACGGATGAACCGCGCGCTCGAGAATCCCTCGTACAACCTCGTGATTCACAGCGCGCCGTTTTCAGAACCGCGCGGCGAGTTCTATCACTGGCACGTCGAGCTCATGCCGAAGCTGGCGCGCGTGGC
>JBEBGB010001334.1:0-1036 GCA_040081675.1 Vicinamibacterales bacterium | reverse complement strand
GTGCGGGAACTGCCGATCAGGAAGACGCCGCTCAAGCGAATGATTGCGACCTAGGCAGGACCAAGAACCAGCTATTGGTGCTCAGCCCGTCGTCCGTGAGAAACTTGAGGCGAGGTTCTTGGCACCGTTCTGGTGATGTGAGACGTCGTGGCGTTTGAGAGACGTGAGGAAGGTTCGCACATGTTCCGTACGAGATTCTGGTCCGTGTTCGTGGTGTCGGCGGTAGTTGCGGGAGCAGCGGGAGGGTCGTCGGTGGTGCTGGCACAGCGTCCAGCGACCCCGCCGAGCGCGGCGGCAGCGGTACCAACCCCTGACGATCGCGTGGCTCGCGGTCGCTACATCGTCGAAGACGTCGCCACGTGCTGGCGCTGCCACTCGCCGGTCACCGTCACCGGCGAACGCGATGCCGCGCGCTGGTTGATGGGTGGTCAGGTGGGTATCCAGGCGACAGTACCGTCTGGCGATTGGGCGATTGTCGCCCCGCGGCTCGCCGGTGGCCCTCCTGGAACAGACGAGCAGTTCGTGCACCTGCTCATGACTGGCGTCTCACGGCGAGGCAATCGCCTCCGCCTGCCCATGCCGCAGTTCCGCCTCACACAGACGGATGCCGAGGCGGTCCTCGCCTACCTCAAGTCGGTCGGTGGCCAGGCGCCAAACTCGACGCGCTGAACGTGACGTGACTCGCGCGGCCGGGTGCGTGCCCGACCGCGCATGTCTCTAGCGCCGCGGTCCCCACTGCGGCACGGCCTGCCCAGACTCCAGCGCACCAAGGTCCGGCGCGGCACCGGCGAAGCCGTCGGTCACACCTGCCAGCGACACACCCTTATCGATCGGGACCGAGCCTGCCTTCAATCGAAAATCGAGGTCTTCCGCCTTGTAGACGCGCTGCACCAGGGCGCGCTGCTGCGCGTCGAGCTTCGGCACATTCATGAACGCGTCGTAGTCGACCAGCACGCTGTGGCGATCCTGGTGCGTCGCCGCGCTGTACTCGGCCAGTGTGGCGAACTGCTGAACGGGCAGCCGCGTGGCGTTGGGC
>JBEBGB010000457.1:0-4378 GCA_040081675.1 Vicinamibacterales bacterium | reverse complement strand
TTGCGAACGTTCGGCCGGTTCAGCAGGTTGATGATCTCCATCTTGAGTGTCGCTGTCTTCGAGCCCGTGAGCCTCACGTTCTTGATGATCGAGGCGTCGACGTTCCGCTGCGAGGGCGTCCGCACATCGGTGATCGTGCGCGGGGTATTGCCGAACACGCCAAACGGCGCCAACGTGAACGCCGCCGGGTTGAGCCACGTTGCAGTCGAGTGATCCGCCGAGGCGAGCCGATCGTAGAAGTCGCCGGAGGTTTCGAGATCAGCGCCCGACAGGTTGGGTCGCTTGGCGTTCTGGCCGCCAAGGATGGCATCAGCCGCCTGTTGAATGTTGATCGGGAAGCCGCTCTGGAAGCTCATCGCAGCGGACACCGTCCATCCGCCGAGGATGCGATCGGCGACCGGGCCCTGTGCCCACTTCTTGCCTGTGCCGAACGGGAGTTCGAAGACCGGCACGATGTTGAAGCGATGCGGCGTGTCGACGATGCCGTACCCGTACTCGCTGCTGGGATCGTAGCAAGCGGTCGTGAACTGATTTCCAGAGCAGGCTGGCATCGACGCGATGTAGTTGTAGTTATTCACCGCCAGCGCAGGGCTGACGCTCGAGTAGAAGTTCGTCTCGCCGAACTGGTTGTCCTTCAAGACGCTGTAGGTGTAGTTGAACCGGCCGCCGAAGCCGTGTGACATCCGACGCGTGAGCTCGATCACGCCTGCCTGATAGCGGCTGTACCCTTCCGTCACCTGGCGCGCGTTGATCTGGCCGTACTGGGGGTGCGGCAGCAATAGACGTGCGCGCGAGAGCGTCGTCGGTGTCGAGAGCGACAGTGGGACGTTCGGGTTACCGCGAAACGGATTCGGCAACTGCTCGTTCAGCGCGGTGGCGCCGAGCGCCAGGTACTTAGGATCGAGCTGATTGATGTTGATGCCGATGTCGTCCGACGCACCACCGAGCGTGAGATCGTCGCCACGCGCGCCCATGTAGGTCAGCGCCAAGGCCCACGAGCCGCCAAGTTCGCGCTGAACGTCCACCGAGTACTGCTGAATGCGCGGTGCCGTGCGGTTCTGATCGACAAACGAGATGTTGCTATTCAGGTTCGTCAAGGCCCCGAGCGTGTTGCCGGTCGGCTGTGCGATACCCGTCGGGAACGGGTTGCTCAGCGACGTCGGATTGCTCCGGCTGCTCGTCAAGATGGTGTTCTGCGAGAAGCCGACCTGACCGTAGTTGTTGGTGGCGGTGCTTGGAGGCGCGAAATTCAACGGCGCCCAGTAGAGGCCGTACCCGCCGCGGATGACGGTCTTCGAATCCACCGAGTACGCGGCACCGAGGCGCGGAGACCACTTCAGGTTCGGCGCATTGCCCTGGTATGTCTTGTTGCCGTTCACGCCCGCATACATCAGGCCGCCCGCGACAGTGCGAGCCGCCGCCCCGGAGAGGGGATCCGCGGCGATGGTAACCGCAGACAGCGGACTCGTCATCTTCGGATCCCAGCCCACTGAGAAGTTGTTGTCCCTCTCAGACAACCCTCTCTCGTGCTCGAGCCGGAGACCGTAGTTGACGGTCAGCTTCGAGCTGACGCGCCAGTCATCTTGTACGAAACCTCCGAAGTAGTTCGTGAAGAGATTGAGCGGGGTGGACACGGACAGACGTGTCTCTCTGGTGGACAGCGACGAGGGATACCCGAGCAGGAACGACGCGAACGCGTTGCCGTCGGTGGTGCTGCCGGTCCCGCCATTCGACGAGGTCATGTCCTTGTCGAAGTCAAAGTACCCGGCGCCGTCTCCTGGAATGTAGGTGTCGACGCCGATCTTGCGCCAGTCGCCGCCAGCCTTGATGGTGTGAGCCCCAATGAGTTTCGAGTAGGTCGCGTTTGCGCTGGTCGACTTCCAGTCGATCTCGGTTGGGTTGATAGCACCCATCGTTCGTCCCTCGGCGTCGTAGCCGCGGATGCGCACCTGAGGGAACTTATCGAGCTGAATCTGGTTCGTGTAGGTCTGGGAAAATCCGAGGGTTCTCGGGTCGAAATCGGCGCTGAGGGTGTTGTTGTCGGGGAATGAGGTCTTCCCGAATCGAAGTGCCAGCACGGAGGTGTTGCTGAGCACCCACGTATTGTTGAGCGCGAGAATCTGCGGGGTGCGCACCAGCAAGTAGTCGTCCGGGTCGGCGAAGCGGTTCGGCTCGTTCTGGTCGGCCGATCCGAAGTAGTTCGAGCAGGGCTCCTGCGTCTTGTTGTACAGGTAGAAGCCGCTGAGCGACACCTTATCCGTGAGCTTGTGTTCCAGCTTGATCGAGTAGAGCTGCGCGTACTTGCTCTTGATGAGCGACGTTCGCGTGTAGTTGGTGCTGCCGTTGTCGCGGTCCGTGTCCGGCAAGGGCAGATACTTCAGCATGTTGGCCGCAACCGGGTTGATACGGTTGGCCGGGATCCGGTTGCCGGGAAAGGCCTGACCTGTCAGCGGATCGTAGATGGTGACCGCCTGTCCGCTGCCGTCCGTCAGCCCTGAGAAGTCGCCGGTTCGCATCGCAGAGGACGGGAAGAGGACGCTGACGTTTCTGGTCTGCGTATCGTCGTACCCCTCGGTCGCGAACCAGAAGAACGTCCTGTTCTTGACGATCGGTCCGCCGACTGCGCCTCCGGCGAGCCGATATGGGCTTTCCGGCTTCGCACGTCCGGCCTTCTCACTGAAGTAGTTGTTGGTCTGGGCCCAGATGGGTCTGACCTGGTAGAACCCGTTGCCCTTGAACGAATTCGTGCCCGACTTGAGCGTGGTATTGAACACGCCACCACCCGTCCGGCCCATCTCGGAGTCGTAGGTGTGCACCTGCACCTTGACGTCTTCGAGCGATTCGATCGACGGGTGAGCGCTTGCGCGATTGCGCATGTCGGTAATTGGCACGCCGTCCAGCGTGTAGTTGTTGCCGCGCCGGGCGCCGCCGCCGAGCGACATCAGCGCCACGTTGGTCTGATCCTGTTGCCTGTTGAATTGGGCGTCACCCGACGGCACGACCGTTGGCACCGTCGTGCCCATCATGAACGCCGTCCGCGCCTGTGAAGGCAGCAACGACATGACCTCGTTGTCCAGGGTCGTGCCGGTGGAGGCGTTCGACGTCTCGATGAGCGGGGCCTGGGCGGTCACGGTGATCGTCTCGTCGAGAGAGCCGACTTCCAAGGTGACGTCGAGCGTCAGGAACTGCTGCGTGCCGACGGTCAGGCCCGCGCGCTTGTAGGTCTTGTAACCCTGGAGACTGGTTGTCAGCGTGTACGCGCCTGGCTGCAGGTTCGGGAAGTTGTACTCTCCCGCATCATTGGACGTCGTCGATCGCGCAACGCTCGTGGAGTCGTTCGTCAACGTCACTTCCACGCCGGGAATGACGCCGCCACTGTCCTTGACCGCTCCGCGAATACCGCCCTGGAAACCTTGCGCGAACAATTGAGTCGAACCGCCAACAACTAGCACGATCGCGACCAGCGCGATTAGGAGCCTCCGCATCACTTCCCCCTCCTGTGTGTCCGAGAAACGTCACTTCGTTCGAGGTAGAGCACGTCTAGAACGGCGCCTCGCCGAACTGCAATGGTTCGAATTCTATGAGGCAGAAGTCGTCAGCGCGAGATAAGAGTTTGCCGATTTTGCAAATCTGTTCGGGATTTCGAATATTTTGGATCTGTAATCTTACGAATATGTCGGCTGTTCCGGCGCAAGCTGACAGCATTGTCCCTCCCGCCGAGCGCGACGTTTTGCCGCAGCACGACCGCGACATCCTCGCATCCCGATGACCACGTCGGTGTCGACGAGAAGCGAACCCGTCAGAATCGATCGGCGCGGAACGGCGCCGGATCAAAGCTCGGTGTCTCGTTCGTCATCAACTGCGCGAGGAGCACTCCGGTGCCAGGTGCTGTCTTCAGGCCCGCCATCTGGTGCCCCGTCGCGAGCCACACATCACCGCGCCCCGCGGCGCGTCCAATGACCGGCATTCCGTCGGGCGTGCACGGACGCAGGCCGCGCCACAGCTCATGCACAACAGGCGCGTCACCGATGTTGAGCATGCTCTTGGCACCGCGAAGGATAACGTCGACACGCCGTTTGTTGATCGAGAAATCGTTCTTCACCAGCTCGAGCGTGCCAGCGATGCGGAGGGCATCACGATGGGGATTGACCGCGACCTTGCGCTCGATGAGATAGATGGACCTGGTCGGATGAGGATCGGCCTTCGGCAGCAGAAGAGAGTAGCCCTTTGCCCCGAGCACGGGAACGCGCAGGTCGAGCATGCGGCCAAGGTCCTCGGACCACGCCCCGGCAGCGAGCAAGACCTGTTCGCCGACGAAGTCGCCAGCAGTGGTCTTCATGACGCGTTTCCCGCCGGGGGCAGTCGAGACGGAGAAGAC
>JBEBGB010001333.1:0-1037 GCA_040081675.1 Vicinamibacterales bacterium | reverse complement strand
CGAGCGCGATGGGCCAGACAATCCGCCCGTCGTGGTGATCGATCAATACCTCGTCAAGCGCTACTTCGCCGCGAGCGATCCGATCGGCCGCCAGATTCGACGCGGTGGACCGACGTCGCCGGCCATCACGATCGTCGGTGTGGTCGGCACCGTGAATGCCATTGACCTCGGCCAACCAGTCGACAAGGAGCGCTTGTATTACCCCGTCACGCAGGTGCCGCGGCCGAACATGACCCTGATGCTCAAGACAGGCACTGCGCCGGGGGCGCTCACCTCACAGGTTCGAGCGGCGGTTCAGCGCATCGACCCGGAACAGCCACTTGCTGATGTTCGCACGATGGACGAATGGCTCAATCGGTCGCTCATGACCCGTCGCGCGCCGATGATGCTCTTCGCGGTCTTCAGCGTCGTGGCGCTCGTCCTGGCGGCGATCGGCACATACGGAGTGCTCGCCTTCGGTGTCACCCAGCGTCGGCGCGAATTGAGCATCCGCCGCGCGCTCGGTGCAGACGATCGCGCGGTGCTGAGACTCGTGGTCGGTCAAGGGATGCGCCGAACACTGGCCGGAGCGATCCTCGGGTGCGCTGGCGCGCTGGCGCTGGGTCGCTGGCTGCAGAGTCTGCTTGTCGGCGTCGCGGCCACTGACGTGAAGGTCCTGTCAGCGGCGACCGTGCTGCTGCTCGCCGTGTCTCTTGCGGCGTGCTACGTGCCGGCACGGCGGGCCTTGCAGCTCGATCCGGCGGACACGCTCCGCGACGTCTGATGTCGTGGTGGTGATCCTGCGATGCGGAGCCTTCTGAAGCAGATCGTTCGATCCATCAACCGCACGGCGTACGACCGTGCGATTGCCGACGAGCTCCACGCACATATCGAACTGCACGTCGCTGACAACATCCGCCGCGGAATGGACCCGGCGACCGCGCGCCGGGACGCGTTCCTCCGACTGGGCGGCGTTCAGCAGACCATGGAGTTGTGCTGGGATGTGGGCACGATTCGCTGGCTGGCACGGCTTCTCCAATCGCGATAGAACCACCGTA
>JBEBGB010000456.1:0-4384 GCA_040081675.1 Vicinamibacterales bacterium | reverse complement strand
AGTCGTCCCTTTTGGTGCACCGTTGACGAGCACGTCTACGCCGACGGGCAACGTCCGCAGACGGAGCGTCGCCGACGAGCGCTCCAGCGTCAGCGTGACCGTCGACGCGATACCAGGGGCCACAGTGAGTCGCTGGTCGATGGTGCGGTATCCGGTGCGCTTCGCGCTGACCGCATGATCGCCGGCCAACAGCGCCAGACTGAGCGCCTCGGAAGTCACTGTGAACGGGCGACCATCCACCATGACCTCGCCGGGCGGAGTGAGCTGAAGCATGACGTCGCCGACGACCTGGGCTCGGACTTCACTGAATGCACCGCGAACTCGTGGCGACATTCCGGCGTCTGGCTGGTAGTCAGGTCGGAGACGCAAGAGCGCTTCGAAATCGGCTGATGCACCGGCCGTGTCGCTCAGCGTATATCTCGATCGAGCGCGGTACTCGAACGCCCGGACCAGCAGCTCCCGCTCCGCGGCATCGTTTGGATTGAGCGCGGTAATTGCGCGATCGAGCACCGGCAACGCCTCGGCGTACTTCAGTTCGTTGTGCAGACGAATGCCCTCCTGCACATCGAAGGCCACCGGGCTCGTCTGAGGGGCGCTCAATTGTCCAGGGGGCGTCGCCGGTGGCGCCTGGGCCAGCGCCGGTCCAGCCGTGATCGCGGCAAGCCCGACAAGGATCGGGAGCAGGGCGAGTGTGATGGGGCGGCTAGTTGTAGGCACGGATTCTTTCAGCGCGCTCATCGGCAATGAACAGGCGACCTGTCGCATCGATGGCCAGGGCGGTCGCTCTTGGAAAGGCACCTGGACTCTTCTCGGGCTCTGTATAACTCCGAATCAGCGCCACCGGCTTCTGGAACGGAGCAAAGACGAACACCGCGTTTCGTTCGAGTACATACAAATGACCGAAACTGTCGAACGCGAGGTCGACGGGATTCCGCAGTTCGTAGCCAGCGCCCTTCTGAGAAATAGACCCAATCGGCTTTCCCGTCTCGTCGTAGAGCTTCACCGTTTTCCCATCTTGATCCAGGACCGCCAGCCGATCGAATTCGTCGAGCGCAAGTCGAGCTGCGCGGCCAGGTGAGGCAACGGCAATGAACTTGCCAGCAGATGAGAAACGGTCGATGCCGCGATCATCGTCTGATGTCACGAGCCATTCGCCATTCCGAAGGTTGACCGCTGCGACCGCATCTTCCAGGAGCTTTGGAGCGTTACCCTGGGGGACCGCGAGCGTCAACGGCGGAAGCCCTTTTCGTTTCAGGACGCCAGCATCAATCACCACGACGCGCCCAATGCGGTCTTGCGCCACGGCCCGCGGCTTCAACACGCCGGTCGGAACGAGTTCCCGCGCCGACTCGTTACTCGCGAGCACAGCAATCTTGTTCGTAAAGAGCAGCGCCCCTCGCGGCGTCGCAAACAGACTCTGAACATCTGTCGCCCGGAGCTTGACCAGGCCATCGTCGGCCATGTTTCCGTAAGGGGCCATTTGCGCAGGCTTGACGAAAAGCCGGTAGAGAATCGTCAATCGTCCCAGTGCGGCCGCGGCATCCTCGCTGTCATCGTCCTTGGCCCGAGACAGCTGGAGCTCGTCTATCGCACCGAGCGGGTCGCCGGACGCCACCATCGCTGTGCCAGCGCCGATGTGCACTTTTGGCAGGATAGGATCGTTTGGAAACCTCGCAACAATCTGCCGGTAGCGTTGCAGTGCCAGAGCGGGCTCGAGTGCGAGTCGCACGGCTTCCGCCGCGAGATACTGTGCCCGTGGTACCGAGTCTGCGTCTGGATAGATTCCAGTGACGCGATCAAAAGCGGCCACGGCCGAATACAGGTCGGCGCGCCGGCGGCTTCGCGTCATCACCACTTCTCCCTGGACGATGAGCGCCTCCGGTGCGGAGTCAGACGTCGGATACTTGCGAATGATCTCGTCGGCGTACTTCGAGGCCTGCTCGGGGTCGTCAGCGATATCCTCGTAGTACCTGGCGATCTCGAGGAGTGCGTTGTCGGCGAGCGTGCTATCCGGATAGGACTCGGCGATCGCGCGGAAATCCTTCAATCCTTCGTCATAACTGGCGCGTTGCATGTGACCGCGACCATTCTCGAACTGCCGCCGCGCGACATCATTTTCGGAGACGTTCTGGGACCGCAGCGGCACGACCAGCAGCGCCCCCGCGATGACGAGAGCGGCTCCAAACACGATGCGACGCACCAACCACTTCGATTCCACGACTGCTGACCTCATCATGTTGTCGGCGGCTCAGAACTTCACGGGCTCGCTCGGCCCGGCGCCCATGACGACGCGTTTGCTCCTGGTGCTGCCGTCCGGGCAATGAACAGAGACAAGGTGTGACCCGATGACCACTTTCTGAGTGACTGGATGATAGCCCACGCGGCGACCGTCGATGGCGATTTCACAGGTCTCGTTCGACGACCAGATCGTCATCGTGTTCAGCCCCGGAACGGTGCGTGCCAGAGCCTGATCCGTCCGCCCATCGACGCTCATCGAGATGTCGAGAAAGTACTCCGAATTCCTCACCCGAACGGTTTGAGATCCCGAGGGTAGCGTGATCCGATGGGCGGTGTCGGCCGGTCGAGTGGTATTGCGGTAGAGCAATTCGAACGGGTAGTCGCCAGTCACACGCAGCGCGAACGTGCCCGGAGTCGGCGTGGGCGGCTGCGGAGGAGCGGGTGCGACGCTGTCGGCGGGCGCTTTGTCGACGCTCGGCGTCGGCGGCGGCACCGGTGCCGATGCCCGAGCGGGATCGGTACCGGGAGCGGGCGCAGGCGCGCGCATCCAGAGCAGCCCGCCGGCCACGAGCAGTGTGGCGAGTGCGGCGCACGCGGGCAGCGCCGCACGGCGCACGTCCGGTCGGGCAGCGACCAGGGCCATCTGTGTTCTCGCACGATCAAGACTCGCCGCGGCGAACTGTGCCACTCGCTCGCCAAGAGACGCGGACGAACGGTCCTTCTGGTTGTCAGCAGCGACCTGACCTCCCTCGTGTGCGTTTAGGAGCCGTCCCTCGCACTCTTCGATCAACCCGATCACGCGCTGGTCCGTCGGAGCGATATCGAGCGCCTCGCGCAGCAGGAGGAGCGCGCGTTCGGGCGGCGAGGACGCGGCTCGTCGGACGAGGGTTTCGAGGTGTTCGGCTCGGCCGCGCGAGTCCTCCGCCTGTCGACAGCGCTCGAGAAGCGCAATGCTCTCGGCATTGGACAAGTGGTGCTGGAGCATGGAATCGAGTTCGGCAATCGCCTTGGAGAACTTGCCGCGCTCGAAGAAGCCCCGCGCCCTGCTCATGTGGCGTTCTGTCGCGAGACGCCGCTTCTCGTTGTCGCGTTCAGCAGCACGATGCGCCTTCTCGATCGTGGCTTTCAGCTGAACCGCTGACGCAAGGCCCGGAACCTGTCGAAGCACGGCGTCGACTTCCTCGTGGGCCGCCGCATGATCACCAGTTCGCAGGTGTTCCTGGGCTCTGAGCAGTCCGTCACGCGCCGTCTCCTCCGAGCCGCGTCGCTCCTCTGCCTCCACCTCCGCGCGGTGTCGGACGGCCTCCCGGACTTGCGCCGCAAGGGCCGGGATGCGTGGGTCGTTCTGATCCAGCGTGCCTGCGACACTGAGCGCACCTTCCGCTGCTGCGAAATTGCCGGCGGACATGTGTTCCTCGGCAAGCGCAATCTTGTCTTCAATCTGCCGCCGCCGCTCGGCCGATGTCTGATTGGCGACGAGCTCGGCCTGCGCCTCGCGGAGTCGCTGACCCGCACTCGCCACACGGTTGCTGTGAGGCTTGAGTGCTGACGCCTCGTCGAGTCGGGCTGCCGCCGTCTGAAGATCCTTCGCCGAGAGCGCAGACTCGAAGTCGTGAAGCGCTGCACGCAGCGACTCCTCGACACGCGCGGTCTCCTCGGCCGACTCCTTCGCCTGGCGAATGCGCTCCGTCAACGACAGGACGTCGGCGTGCGTCGCGTCGATCTGCCGTGCCTCTTCGAGCGCTGCGAGGGCCGCGTCGAAGCCGCGCTCGCGAAGGTGTGATCGCGCGGCAGCGAGCAACAGCGCGAGCCGACGATCCCGCGACAGTCGTTCCGAGTCCTGCCGTCGCCGCTGCGCTATTTCACCTCGCGCGCGCCGGAATTCGGCCGCCGTTGCTTGCACGACCGCATCCGAGGCGACATCTGCGTTCTCGAGCAGTGCGATAGCTGCGTCGTGGTCTCCGGACAGGAAGCGCCTCCGGGCGTCCTCAACGGCCTCGCGAATTCGGACGCGCGCAGCCGCCGTAGTACGAAGGATCTCGAGGGACGCGCGCAGAGCCTGGATGTCGGCAGGAGTCGCTTTGTGAGCAACCGCGTCCTGAATGGCGGCGTCCGCGGCGGATTCGTCTCCGGTATCCAACGCCGT
>JBEBGB010000455.1:0-4391 GCA_040081675.1 Vicinamibacterales bacterium | reverse complement strand
AACTCGCAAGTCGCCCACGCGCAGTTCATGCGTACCAAGACTGCCGGTCACATCGAGCGCGCGGCCCTCCTCGTCCTCGAGGTGTAACGTGTCTACGCCCACGCGGTCAGACGCCAGGCGCAGCGCCACCCGCCCGTTGCGGTAGCGAACTCCGGAGGACCGAACCTGGAAGGCTGCATTGGTCACCTCCACGCGCCCGGTGAAGTGCGGGTCGTGGCTCGTGCCGACAATCGTGACGTCGAGTTCGGCGCGACCGTCGACCTCACGCACGAGGTTCGACAGACCCTCGAGCAGGCCAAGACTCAGTTGACTGGACTTCACGGCGAGCTGCAACGGCTCCGCAGGCCGAGAGCGGTCGAACGCACTCAGGGGCACCGAGCCGACGCCGGTCAGCCACGCGCCAGGTGATTGGTCCAGTCGAACGTCGACGTTCGCGACCTGGTCTGCATAGTCGACGTGGCCGCCGAATCGCTCGTAGGTGAGGCGCTCGACTCGTCCTCCGGTCACGACGAAGTCCGCAGAGACAACAGGCCGATCGCGCGTGCCGCTGAGTGTCGCGGTTCCATTCAGCAGGCCCGCGTACGGCAGCACCGAGCCGGTTGCGAGCGCCAAGGTGTCGATCGAGACGGAGGTGGCGGCGAGGAGCATCTGGCCGCTGCCGTCCGTGTTCCACGCGCCGTTCGCGGTCAGATGCTGCTGACGTGACGAGGAGTCGACAAGCTCGAGATTGGCGACAGCGAAGCCTGTGTCCGTCCACTCGAACTGCGGCTGAGAGCCAGCCGCGAGTTGCCAGGCGAGCTGCGGCGTCGTGAGCGCAAGACTGCTGACGACGGCGCGCCTCGACGTGAGATCGGCGCGCAGCGTCGTTTCGAGCCCTGCGATGAACCCATCTCGAATCGTGGATTCGAGCTTCGCCGTCACCTGGCCTGCATCGTAAGTGACGTCGCCCGACAACGAGGGAACCACCCGCCCGAACGCCGTGATGTTCGAGAGCTGCACGGTCGTCGTGCCTGCGGAACGCTCCGGAGTGTCGGGGAGCAGCGTCACATCGTAGTGCGCGGCGCCAGTCGAGACGTCAATGTCGGCGGTCCCGAAGTTGCGAGCGGTGGCTTCACCTTGGAGTCGCGGCCTGTCCACCGGGCCAGTCAAACTGCCGGTGGTTGTTACCTCGCCGCGGTAGCCAGTTCCGACCAGTTGCGGCAGCTTTGACAAGTCGCCGCGCGTCACGCGGTACTCGAGAAGAGAACTCCGCGCGCCGTCGAGTTCGAGCGTGCCATGAGCCTCCAGGTCCATCGACTCGCCGGACGCCGTGACACGCTCCATGCGAAGCGTCGAATCAGCGAGCGACACCACCGCCGAGCCCGACGCCACATCGATACCGCGGACCGCCGATCGTCCGGCAGTCAGAGACGCGTCCATGGTGTAGTCGCCCAGTACCGGCGTGCGGACGAGAAGCTCCCGGACCGCGAGGCGACCGCGCCCTTTCCCCGAGAGGCGTGCACGGTAGGCCTCGAGCCCACTCGGTATCGCGGGGTCGATGTCCGTGAACTCGCCGTCGAAGGTTCCGTCGATAGACCCGCGGGCAATGGACACAGCGACGTCAGCGTTGAACAAACGGCCGCCGAACAGTGCGGCCGACGCGAGGCGCCCTCCACCGGTCAGCGCCATCGTAGCGGCGTCAGAGCCGGAACCGTCGACTTGAAAGTGTCCCGACAGCGTTCCGTCGTACCGGGGATCCGACAGCCAATCCATCGAAAGGCCGCGGCCCAGTCTGTTCAGGTCAACCTCGCTCAAATCTCCCTGACCGCTGTAGTGAAACGGCGCGGCCAGGGTGTCGATCGTGCCAGTCGCGCCGGCTGCCAGTCGAACGCCGAGAAACTCCGACGCCGCAAAGGTCGCGCCTCCCTTGATAAAGGACTCGGCAAACCGGCCGTTGACATCAAAATCGAGCGCGAGCGTGCTCTCCACGTGTGGGACCGGCACACTGCGTGGCAGCTGCCGCAGGTCGACGCCGTTCGCGACTCCACGAAAGCGAAAGACGTACGGGTCGTCGAGCTCGATGGTGCTGGCGTTCAGCCGCACATTCGATCCGTAAGCCGTTGCCGTCGCCGCATCGATGCGGACGTCTGTGTCGGTGACGTTGCCTCGAGCCACCACATCGTCTGCTTCGTATTCGAGGTACGCGGCGTGTGAACCGTTGAACGCAAACGAGCCGCGAGGAAAACGCCGGGGAGTGAACAGGTCGAGATTGAACTCGACGTTTCCCGAAATGTCCGACGGACGATCGGGGCGGCTGAGCCACCGCGCCAGGTTCAGCCGTTGCACAGTCGCCGTTCCCGTTGAGTGCCAGCCGGGTGCGGTGGTGTCGAGCACCATGTCGCTCTTCACGTCGCCACCGGTCGAGCGCAGGTTTACGGAAGTCTGGAGAGCCGACGGCGGCCCAGACATCCGCAGATCGAATGCCGACGACACGCCGATGCTCGACAGGCCGGTCAGCACACCCGCCCATTCCTGAAAGTCGAACCGCGCCGCGAGGATGTTGAACTCGAGCCGCGACTGGCCACTGCTGCGGTCCACTCCACCGTCGACGTTCAGTTCGCTCTTCTCGGTGACGACACGGAGCGACTTCAGGCTCCAGCCGGCCGCGCTGTTGGCAATCTCGCCTTGCATGCTCTGCAGGTTCAGTGTGGGCGATGCGCCGTTGAACGATAGACGTGAGACGTCGACCGTCCACGATCTGCTCTGCGTCTCGAAGGAGAGCTCGGCATTGACTGCGTTCATGTCAGCCGGCAGATGCGCCGCTCCGAGGCTCACGGGAGTCTGAAGCGAGACGCGGCCATCATGAACCTCGATCGAGTCAATCCGAACGCGACGTCCAGGACCCGACGATGGGGGACCGCTGCGCCGTACGAGGTCGGAAAAATTCCAGCGTCCGTCGGGCCGCTGGCGCAGCACGATACGCGGTCGTTCGAGCGTGATGCTCCGAATCGTCGTGCCCTGGTTGTACAACTCGCGCAGGCCATAGGTCACTCGGGCCCGGTCGACGACGACCATGGCCTCGCCGTCTCTCGAGAGCGTGACATCCTCGAGTTCGATGCCTCGAAGCAGCGAACCGTTCACCCGGCCCAGCGAGAGCGTGCCGTCCAGCACACGATTGGCCTGACTGACGATCACCGCCCGAAGCCGCTCTCGGCCCCAGTCGGTGCGAATCACGATCGCGGCGATGACAACCAGTACGATCGCCATCGCGGCAGCCACTGCGACTCCCCGTACCAGCCACCTTCCGCTGTGTTGCCAACGATTCATGCGTCTCACTGAATGGTAGCAGTCCGGGGATGGCGGATAGCATCACGACACCAGCTGGTGTGCGAGCCACTGTATAATCGCAGCCTTCCGTCATGCGTCTCGCCCGTCAGTACATCGTCAGTGGTCGCGTGCAGGGAGTGGGCTTCCGCTTCCACGTGAACCGGCTGGCGGCCGTTGAGGGCCTTCACGGGTGGGTGCGCAATCTCGACGATGGACGCGTGGAGATCCACGCGGAAGGCGAGAGGGAAGCGCTCGATCGATTCGAGCACCATATCGGTCACGGACCACCACGCTCGCGCGTGGACCATTTGCAAACCACCGACGTCGGCGCGACCGGTGACGACACGGGATTCTTCATTCGTTAGGTCACCTCCCAACTCCATGGACACTCTCAAGAGCAAGATTCGTCACGTGCCAGACTTTCCGAAGCCTGGCATTCTCTTCTACGACATCACGACCCTGCTGCAAGACCCTGCTGGCTTTCGTCAGGCGGTGGACGCGCTCTCGGCGCCGTTCTCCGATCAGGGGATCGAGCTGGTCGTTGGCATCGAGAGCCGTGGCTTCATTTTCGGATCGGCGGTTGCTGATCGGTTGGGCGCCGGTTTCTCGCCGGTTAGGAAGCCAGGCAAGTTGCCCTCGACAACGGTGCGTGCGGTCTACGACCTCGAGTACGGCAGCGATACGCTCGAGATTCACGACGATGCGGTTGGTCGTGGACAGCGCGTGCTGATCGTCGACGACCTCCTGGCCACAGGCGGCACTGCCCAGGCGACGTGTGAACTCGTGTCGCAGCTTGGCGGAGATGTGGTCGCACTTGCGTTTCTCATCGAGCTGGTCGGGCTGAATGGGCGCGAAAAGCTGGCAGGGCAGACGCTGCACACAGTGTTGAAATACTGACGCTGAAATACTCACGCTGAAATACTGACCTCAGGCCTCGCCGACAGCGCCTGCCCTCAACGCGCGACTCGCGTGAACTGTACGTCGCCCTTCTCGTCGATCACCGCGTCGAATTCCGCGTCGTCACGCAACTGCCCGCCGAGTACGCCGAACAGGAACGTCTCGTCCGAGAACGGCGGCATCGGGAA